>JBCDDI010000152.1:0-7317 GCA_039180365.1 Pseudomonadota bacterium | reverse complement strand
CATCCGCCCATTCATCCCAGATGTGCACGTTGTTATCGAGCAGGTATTGGATGTTTGTGCTGCCCATAAGGAACCAGAGCAGCTCATGGATGATGAGCCGCGTGTAGACCTTTTTGGTGGTGACCAGCGGGAAGCCTTCCGCCAGGTCAAAGCGCATCTGGTGGCCGAAGACGGAGTAGGTCCCGGTACCCGTGCGGTCTTCCCGATACACGCCGTTCTCCCGAACATGACGGAGAAGATCGAGGTATTGCTTCATGGGCTGGGGCTCGTTCTGGTCCTGGCAAAGTAGATGAACAGGATACCAATGATGATCATAGGCAGCGATAGAAGCTGCCCCATGGTGAGCCAGTCGAAGGCAATAAAGCCAAGGTGCTTATCCGGCGTGCGGAAAAATTCCGTGGAAAACCGGGCGATGCCGTAGCCGATCAGGAACACGCCGGAAACGAGCCCCCGCGGCTGCGGGCGGCTCGAGACAATCCAGACCAGGGTAAAAAGCAGGAGTCCTTCCGTAAACGCCTGATAAAGCGGTGACGGGTGCCGGGCGAAGGTTTCCCACTGTCCCGTGCAAAGCTGATTAATGGCGCGGATCGCATCCGCGCTGCAGGGATAGATCATGCCGAAGACGGACTCTGTCGCCCGGCCGGGCAGCTCCGTGTTGGCAAAGTTGCCGAGGCGGCCGAAGCCGAGGCCCAGGGGGACCAGGGGGGCTACGAAGTCGCTCACCTGGAAAAAAGTCCGGTTGGTTTTACGACCGAACCACCAGAGTGCGGTGAGCGTGCCGAGCAGCCCACCATGAAAGGACATGCCGCCATCCCAGATGCGCACCAGCCAGAGCGGATCGCGGAGAAACTGATCGAAGCCGTAGAAGAAGACGTAGCCAATGCGGCCACCGAGGACGGCACCGATGGCGCCGTAGAAGACAACATCCGAAACCGCCTGAGCATCCCAGCCGCTCCCGGGCTTGTTTGCACGCAGGGTCCCGAGCCACCAGCACATGGAAAAAGCCGCCAGGTAGGCGAGGCCATACCAGCGAACGGCGAAAGGTCCCAGGGAGAATATGATGGGATCGATGTCGGGATAGTGCATGATTAAGCGATGTGTCTCGTTCTCTTCTCTTATGAGCCCGGCTCCCGGACACCGCTGGTGGTGGCCGCAAACCGGGACGAATTCTACGCGCGGCCCGCGAGCGCCGCACACCACTGGGAAGACCGACCCGGGATCTTTGCCGGGCGCGATCTATCCGCCCATGGCACCTGGCTCGGCGTCACCGCTGGTGGGCGCTTCGCCACGGTGACCAACTTTGCGGAAGAAGGCCCCGGAGGCGCAGAGCCACCCTGCTCGCGAGGCGCGCTGGTTGAGGGCTTTCTCGCGAGTTCCCTTTCCGCACACGAATACGTCCATGAGATCCGCGGCCCGGACTATCGCGGCTTCAACCTGCTGGTTTACGACGGCGAGCATCTCGCCTACACCTCCAATCGGGGCTTTACGGAAGACCTGGCCCCCGGGGTCTATGGGCTCGCGAACGCGGAGCTTGGGGCCCAGTGGCCCAAGGTGCGCCGCGGGACCAACGCGCTGGCCGCCACGCTGGCGGCGCCAACGTCTGCAGCGCTGATCGCGCTCCTCGCCGACGACGGTCAGCCGGACGACGCTGAGCTGCCGAAACGGGGCCGACCCCTCGATCTCGAACGGCGCGTGGCACCCTGTTTCATCCGCGGTGAGGAATACGGCACCCGGGCCAGCACGGCCGTGATCTTCCAGGAAGATCGCATCGAGTTCGTCGAGCAGAGCTATCTGGCAGCTGGCGAAGCGGCCGGGCGGGTCGAGGCGGAGATCCCACTGCGCGCTGACTGACGGGCGCCGGCTCCCTTGGAGAGCGCGAGGCAGTACGCCCGAACGAACCAACCTCAATGGTGCGTCGGCAGCACCCGGCCGAGGCCGGCCTCGTTCAGCTGATGGTGCATGAAGGCCTGCACTTCATCGGCGGTGTCCATGCGCAGCACCCGCGCCAGCATTCGGCGCGCGTCGGAGCGTTTGACGTTGCGGATCACCCATTTCACCTTCGGCAGGTTCGTCTCGTTCATGGACAGAACCGGGTACCCCATGGCCATGAGCAGCACCGCACCAACGGGATTACCAGCAAGCTCGCCGCAGATACCGAAGTGGGTGTTCTCGGCAAGGGCCGCTTTCGCTACCTCTCGAAGGGCCCCGAGCACCGCCGGGTGCGTCTCGTGGTAGAGATCGGCGACCCGCGGGTTGTTGCGGTCCACAGCCAGCATGTACTGGGTCAGGTCGTTTGAGCCCACGGCGAGAAAGTCGACCATGCTGGCAAGCCGTCGGGCCTGATAGACCGCCGCAGGCACCTCAATCATGACCCCGATCTGCGGCTGCTTGACGGCTGCACCCTCCTCGAGCACCTCCTGGTAAGCACGCTCAACGAGTCCCATGGCCTCTTCCACCTCCGTCACGGAAGTGATCATCGGCAGCATTATGCGCAGGTCTCCGTTCAGCCCTTCGTTGGCCCGGAGCATGGCGCGGGTCTGCACCAGAAAAATTTCCGGATGGTCGAGGGTGACGCGAATGCCGCGCCAGCCGAGGAACGGGTTCTCCTCGGCAATGGGAAAGTAGGAGAGGGCCTTGTCGCCGCCGACATCGAGGGTGCGCATGGTCACGGGCTTCGGTTCAAAAGCTTCCATGTGCTCGCGATAGATCAGCCGCTGCTCTTCCTCGGAAGGAAACCGCTCCTTGGTCATGAAAGGAATTTCTGTGCGGAACAGGCCAATGCCTTCGGCACCCCGGTCAAGGGAGCGGCCCACACCCGTCAGGCCGATGTTCACCCACAGGCCAACGCGCCAGCCATCGAGGGTCACACCCTTGTGGTCCTTAAGCTCGTCGAGCTCAATGGCGAGCTTCTGTTCGTCGGCGATGAGGGTGTTGTAGTGGCTGACCGTCGCTTCTGACGGATTACAGATCACTTCGCCATAGAAGCCATCGACAATCAGCGGCTGGTTGTCGATGTTTGCAACGGGAAAGTCGATGGCGCCCATGATGGCCGGCACCTCGAGGGACTGGGCCAGAATCGCCAGGTGCGAGTTCACGGAGCCGCGCACGGAAACGATGCCGCGCAGATGATCGGCCGGCACCTCCGCCAGCATCCCCGGCGTTACCTCATCGCCAACGAGGATCGTGTCTTTCGGGAAATGAATCTTCTTCGCCCGGATGTCCTGCAGATAGGCAAGCACCCTCAAGCCGAGATCCTTCACATCCGCGCCGCGTTCCCGGAGGTAGGGGTCCTCCATGGCTTCAAAGAGGCGCACGTGCTCGTGAATCACCTGCTTGAGCGCCCCCTGGGCCCAGGAGCCTTTCCGGACCCGGTCGCGAATGTCCCCGGCGAGGGCGTTGTCGTCGAGCATGTGCAGGTAAACGTCGAAGAGCGCGAGTTCTTCCGGTGGCAGGCTGGCGGCAAACTGGTCGCTGATGCGCCGGATGTCTTCGCGGACCGAATCGATCGCCCGGTCCACCACCTGCAGTTCCGTGGAGATGTCCTCAACGATCTTATCCGTGACAGCCTCGAGGCTCGCCGGCGGATGGATGAGGACGGCCGTACCCATGCTCATACCCGGGGTGCCGCCAACGCCGCGGAAAACGGCGTCGGCCCGCTCCAGGGCAGGCTCCGTGCGATTCGTAAAAAGCTGCTCCATATCACCCGTTGCTTCCGCGTGGGCAATCACGGTGGCGAGCTGGGCGGAGAGGGTAACGAGAAAGGCCTCTTCCGATTCGTCGAACTTGCGTCGTTCACGCTGCTGCACCACAAGCACGCCGAGCACCTGACGATGATCGATGACGGGCACGCCGAGAAAGGCGTGGAAGGCGTCTTCGCCAATCTCCGGCACAAGGTGAAAGCGCGGGTGCGCGGTCGCGTTATTCAGGTTGATCGGCTCGGCGCGCTCGGCAACGAGGCCCACCAGGCCCTGGGTAACGTCGAGGCTGATGGCGGTAACGGCGGCCTGGTTGAGCCCTTCGTTGGCGGCAAAAAGCAGCTGGTCCTGGGCGCGATTCATCAGGTACACGGAGCAGACTTCGGTGCCCAGCGCAACGCGCACGTCGTGCACGAGCACGTCGAGCTGCTCCCGGAAGGAGCCGGCGCCGGCAACGTCCTGGACGATGCTGCGAAGCGTGTTGAGCATCAGTCCTTCAGCTCCAGGTGCACGTGCGGGGCGAGCTCTTTCAGGGCTTTGCGATAAACGTCGCGCTTGAAGTCAACAACCTGCCCCACCGGATACCAGTAGCTCACCCAGCGCCAGTGATCGAACTCAGGCTTATCGGCCTGATCAACCCGGACGGCCTGGTCCTCACCGAGCATGCGCAGGAGGAACCATTTCTGTTTCTGGCCGATGAAGCCGGGGGAGGAGTTGTGGCGGCGCATGCGTTTCGGCAGCCGATAGCGCAGCCAGCCGTTGGTGCGGGCAAGGATCTCGACGCTGTTCGCCTCAAGCCCCACTTCCTCATGGAGCTCGCGAAAAAGGGCATCTTCGACTTTTTCCCGGGCTTTGATGCCGCCCTGCGGGAACTGCCAGGCATCACGCCCGCCGACTCTGCGGGCCCAGAGCACCTGGCCGAGATCGTTACAGAGAATGATGCCGACGTTCGGTCGGAATCCGTCCGCGTCTACCAACAGCACCCCCCATCGGGCCCCGTTGTACTGCCGCTTTTTACCTCGCGGGTTTGCCCCATTCCCTTCCTCGATTGTCCTTCGGGCGATTGAACCCTAAAGTCACAGCGATTACCAACCGCCGGAAGGACCCATGGCGAAGCTCCCTGAGCACAACAGACTCGGCGGCGAAACAAGCCCTTACCTGCGCCAGCATGCGGATAATCCCGTGGCCTGGCAGCCCTGGGACGAAGCAGCCCTGGCCGCTGCAAGGAGCGCCGGGCGACCGATTCTGCTCTCCATCGGTTACTCGGCCTGCCACTGGTGCCACGTCATGGCCCATGAGTCCTTCGAGGACGAGGCCACCGCCGCCGTCATGAACGCCCACTTCGTGAACATCAAGGTCGACCGGGAAGAGCGGCCGGATCTGGACAAGGTGTACCAGCTGGCGCACCAGCTGCTCACCCAGCAGACCGGAGGCTGGCCGCTGACCGTTTTCCTGGATCCGGAGTCGCTCATCCCCTTCTTTGCGGGCACCTACTTCCCGAAGTCGCCGCGCTATCAGCTGCCAGGTTTCGCCGATCTGCTCAGGCGCGTTAGCGAGACCTTTGATGAGAAGCGGGACGAGCTGAACGTACAGGGCGAGCGGATCAGCGAGGTGCTTGCGCACCTCACCAATCCCGAAGGCGAAGAAGGCACCACGGCGGGATCACCGGGACCGGAGCTGCTCGCGGCCGCCCATCAGGCTCTGGCCGAGCAGTACGACAGCAGCGAAGGGGGCTTCGGCACGGCCCCGAAGTTTCCCATGCCCTCTACGCTCACCAGAGAGCTGCGGCACTGGGCCCTTGAGACCGATGCCGGAGACCGCCGGGATACCCTCGACCGGGTTATGACCACCCTGACCAAAATGGCACGCGGCGGCATCTACGATCACGTCGGCGGGGGCTTCTTCCGCTACGCCACAGACCGGAAGTGGATGATTCCCCACTTCGAAAAAATGCTCTATGACAACGGCCAGCTCCTCGGTCTCTACAGCGAAGCCCTGGCCTTGGGCCCCGATGAGCTTTTTGCAGCGGCGGTCCGGGAGACCGCCGACTGGCTGATCCGCGGCATGCAGGATCCCGCCGGCGGCTTTTACTCAGCCCTCGACGCAGACTCAGAGGGCGAGGAAGGTCGTTATTACCTCTGGCGCCGGGATCAGGTGAAGAAGCTGCTCACGGAAGATGAGTATCTGGTGCTTGAAACCCTCTACGGACTCGATAAGCCCGCCAACTTCGAGGGCCGCTGGAACCTGCACCGCTACGATGCCTGGCGCGCCGTCGTCGAACGGCTCTCCATGGACCGGGCGGAGGCAGACGCGGCGCTCGCCAGCGGCCGAGCAAAGCTTCTGGCGTCCCGCGCCGAGCGGCCGCCACCGGGCCTCGACGACAAGGTGCTGACGAGCTGGAACGGCCTGACAGTCGCGGGCCTGGCCCGCGCCGGGATCGCCCTCAACCGACCCGATTGGCTGGAGGCTGCCACCCACTGCGTGGATTTCCTGCGCGAATCGCTCTGGGACGGCGAGCGGCTCCTGGCCACCTGGACTCAAGGTCAGGCGCGGCATCCCGCTTATCTGGACGATTACGCCAACTTGATCGCCGGCCTCCTTGCGCTCCTCGCCGCGCGCTGGCGGGAAGCCGATGCAACCTTCGCGCTGGCGCTCGCCGAAAGCGCCATAGAGTACTTTCACGACGCGGAGCGCGGCGGCTTCTATTTCACGGCCCACGACCACGAGCAGCTCATCTATCGCCCAAAGCCAACCCTTGATGATGCGCAGCCACCGGGCAACGGCGTCATGGCGGAGGTGCTGGCAAAGCTCGGCCACCTGTTCGGTGAAGCGAAATATCTGGATCTGGCCTGGGAGACCATCGTCTGGGCCGAGCCGCAGCTTGCCCGTTATCCCGCCGGCCACTGCACGCTGCTCTCAGCGCTCGCCCTCGAGCAGCGCGGCACGGAGCAGATCATCATTCGCGGACCGGCGCAGACCTTCGAAGACTGGTTGGCTGTCGCCCGCCAGGGCTATCACCCGGCCCGCTCGGTCTACGCCATTCCCTGGGAGGCGACGGGGCAGCTACCGGCCTATCTGCCGAAGCTGGTCAGCGCGGAGCTCAAGAGCCGGGTGGTCGCCTATCGCTGCGAAGCGATGAGCTGCTCGCTGCCTATCGAGACCCTCGAAGACTTTCGCTCAGTCCTCGAGGGCTGAAGCCTCAACCTTCCTGAAGCGCCAGCGGCCTTCCTCAGCCTTCCGCCGCCTGGTGCCAGACGAGGTCGAGCTCCCGGGCGGCCTTGACGTCGTCGAGGCGTCGCACCGGCAGCGACACGGGGGCGCCGGTGACAATCTCGGGCTCCGTTTCCGCCTCGCGCTGAATCGCAATGAGCGCTTCGATAAAGTCGTCGAGTTCTTCCTTACTTTCCGTTTCCGTCGGTTCCACCAGGAAACACTCGGGCACAAGCAGCGGGAAGTAGGTGGTGGGTGAGTGCACGCCGTAATCCAGGAGCCGTTTCGCAAAGTCCATGGCGGTCACCTCGAGCTGCTTGGCCTGCTGCTTGAAGGTGAGGATGAACTCGTGGGTGGCGCGTCGCTCCGGATAGGCCAGTTCAAAACCGGCGGCCTTGAGCCTGGCGGCCAT
>JBCDDI010000151.1:0-7348 GCA_039180365.1 Pseudomonadota bacterium | reverse complement strand
GCAGTTCTTTCTGAAGGGACCGATCCATGGACAGCCTCCTAGTCAACAAAGCCGCCCTCGACGATACAACGCTTACGGAGGCCGCACCCTCACCCACCCCGGTTGAAGGCGAGGTTTTGCTCCGCGTCGACCGCTTCGGTCTGTCGGCGAACAACATCTCCTACGCCGACGTTGGCGAGGCGCTCGGCTACTGGGCTTACTTTTCGCCGCCTGGCGATCTGGGTTCCGTGCCTGTCTGGGGCTTTGCCGACGTTGTGGAAAGCGCGGTGCCCGGGCTAGAGGTCGGTGAGCGGCTCTTCGGCTACCTGCCTATGGCCTCGGAGTTTGTGATCAGGCCCGCCAACGTGGAACCGCTGATTCTGGCCGATGCGTCCGAACAGCGTGCCCCCCTGCACCCCTGGTACAACCGCTACTACCGCTGCAGCGCCGACCCACTGTATGACGAGCAATACCTGGATCTGCAGCCGATACTCTGGGCGCTCTTCATGACCGGGTTAATGATGGCGGAGGAACTCGCGAACGCCGTGGACGCCGTTGTGATTTCCAGCGCGTCGAGCAAGACGGCGCTGTCTCTTGCCTGGTCCCTGCAGGCGTTGAATCCGGACCTGCACGTTGTCGGTCTGACGTCGGCAGGCAACAGCGACTTTGTGGCCGCACGGGGCGTCTACGATACGGTCACGGGCTACGAGGACCTCGCCCTTCCAGAACTGCCGCCCATGGCCTTCGTCGACATTGCCGGCAACGCCAGCATTACCGCTGCCGTTCACGAAAAGCTGGGCGAGCGCCTGAAAGATTCGGTGACCATCGGCGCCACCCATCGCGCTCCAACCAGTGCCGCAGCACCGCTCCCCGGCCCGACGCCGCGGTTCTTTTTCATCCCGGACGTTGCAGAAGCGAAAGCGGCTGAGGTCGGCTTCGAGAATTACCACCGCACCTTCGCCGAGCACTGGGCGTCCTTCGCCCCCTGGGCCGCTGCCTGGTGTGAGTTCGAGCGCCACGCAGGTGCGGCGGCCGTTGAGGCCGCCTATCAGCGTCTTCTCGCCGGTCAGGCCAATCCAGCGCGGGCGCTAATTCTCAGCTGGACTTAACCGCTCGAGCGTCGCGCCGCAATAAAGCTGCGCACGAAGAACACCAGCGCAACCAGCGTGCTTCCGAGCATGATGCCCACGCGCAAAACGGCCAGCGGGTCGCCGCGACCGAGGGCCCCGCGCAACGGCATAAACAACGCGATGAGAATGATCAGCGTCAGCAGCACGGCGATATGGGACACAATTTTGTTTTCCCTCTTAACGCCAGGCGCACAAATCAGCAGCAGTGCACCGAATACCGCCGGAATCAATGCGGTAAGAGAAGGCGTGTCTGCAGCCAGGTAGGCCCAGGCGGAGATCAAGATCAATAGCACGGCGTTCAAGAGCGATGCGGTGTGCGCAGACATCAGTCTTCCTTTGATGAGAATTATTACTATATGATAATTGCTATCATAAGCAATGAAGGCTGGACACCCGCACCTTTGCGGCGAGCGCTGGCGGAGGCTTGTCCAAGCGCACCGCCCTTCTCAAAGGCGACACCAACTTGAATTACTCTGACTCATCCAACACAAGGAAGCAGTAGCCACATGGACCGTTTCATTCAGATTGCCGCAGGCCTTGCCCTGATTTCTCTTCTCTGGTCAACCTGGGCGGAGGCGTCGCCGGGCCCCGGGACTGAAACCCTGGGCTTCATGTTCATCATGCTCGCCGTGCTGCTCGCAACGATGGGCGCAGCCCTCGACCGCGGCGGTCGGCCGCCGGCGCGACGCAGTCGCGGACAGCAGCCAGACCTTGCACCAGCCTATGTACCAGCGGACCGAACCCGATAATGCGCCGCTGGTTTCAACCCCGCACCGCCGAGGCCCACTGCGACATCCCCTGTGGCATCTACGACCCAACCACAGCGCAGATTGCTGCAATTTCCGTCGCGCGGTTCCTCGACCAGATCGCCGAACTGGAACCTCTGGACAGCATGGCAAAACAGGCCAAGCTCGCCCGTCTTGTGGCGCAGAAAGAGCAGCACGCTGCAGAAGTGAAGGACGCGGTGGTGGTGATCTGGGGCGACTACTTCAAAGCACCACAGTTCGAGGAGTATCCGGAACTGCACACGCTGACCCACAGCATTCTCATGAAGGCGTCAGCGACAAAACAGGAGCTCAGCGTTGAGCACGGTCGTGAGCTGGTCGCCCTGGTGAATGAGTTCGCTGAGATCTTCTGGAAAACCAAAGGGATTGCCGTGCGACAGGTTACCGTGGCCTACGAGCCGAAGCTGACCCTGGCGCAACCCATCTTCGACGAAGTCTGAGGCAAGAGGCACATGCTGACGCTCTTCCGAATTACCGGCAACAGCATGGCTCCGGATCTGTCGGACGGCGCACTGGTGCTTGCGGTCCGCTTGCCCCGGCGCTGGCTGCGCTCGGGGCAGCGGGTGGTTCTCGAAACCCAGGACGGGGCTGTGATCGTTAAGCGCATCGAGCACGTCGCCGGGCGCCACTCCCTGGTCCTTACAAGCGACAATCCGCTGACGCGGTCCCGCTACTGCGATCTGCCCCTACGACCCCGACGGGTGTTCGGCGTTGTTATCGAATTACCAGGTTGGTGGGCACGGCCGGCGCGGGATGCTGCCTACCGCGGATAATTCACAGCAGTGCCAGTCGGAAGACCGCTCGCTTGTAAATGAGAATAATTCCTATTAAGCTCTGAGGCTCCAGTCCCTGGCCGCGAGGCACCGAGCGCTATGGCTGAGGCAACCGCCGAGACAGGCTCCGAAGGACAACCGGCACCGGCAAAGCCTGCCGACACCGACATTACGCTGACAACGGGGCTGCAGATCCTCTGGCCCTTTGCGGAGATGGCCAAAGGTCGCTTTATCGCGGCTGCCGTTCTTGCCACGCTTTCATCGCTGGCCCTCCTTGGGCCCTTCTGGCTGGTCTATCGCAGCGTCGAAGACATCGTCCTCGGACACCCGCCCGACGCCATGTACGACTACGCTCTGTTAGCAGCCTTGTTTGTTTTCCTGCAGTACGCGTTTCTCGCGGCGGCCATGTGGGTTTCACACCACGGCGCCTTCGCGACGCTAGCCGCTCTCCGTCTGCGCGTGGGCGACCGACTGAAAGGAGTACCGCTCGGTTTTCTGACGAGCCGCCGCTCCGGCGAAGTGCAGCGCACGCTGAACGACGACATCGAACGCCTGGAAATCTTCCTTGCTCACGCCATCCCGGACCTGGTCTCCACATTTACCACTGCGCTGTTCCTGATTGGTTGGCTGCTGCTGGTAAACCTACCCATGGGGCTCGTTGGCGTCGCCATGGTTACCGCGGCAGCAATACTCATGACCCAGAGCTCCCGCCGCGGCAGTCGGAAAATGGCCTCCTATCTCGCCAGCCTCGGGCGCATGAACGGTTCCATGGTCGAGTTCCTGCGCGCCATGCCCGTAGTTCGTACCTTCAACGGCAGTCGCCGCGTCTTCGGAGAAACGGAAGCCGCCATTGCCGATGGCGCAGAGTATCAAGCGCAATGGGCCCGGGAGTTTGTGCCGCTCTACACCGCTTATTTCGTGTTACTCACCTCTCCGGTGCTCGTCATCGTTCCTGCCGGGCTCTGGTTCTGGCACCTGGGCCTGCTCGATACCGCCGTGCTGCTGTTCTTTTTCATAGTTGGCCTTGGCTTCACCCTGCCACTGCTGCGCGTGCAGCAGGTCATGGTTCGCCTCTCCTACTTAGCCCTCGGAGCGAGACTGGTCAAAGAGCTCGACGAAGCCGAGATACTCAAAGTGTCGAGCCAACCGGTGTCCGTGGCTGACGGCCGTATCGACGTTCAGAACGTGAGCTTTTCCTACGAGGCAGCCGGAGGAACGGAGGCGCTTAAGAACATCACCTTCAGCGCGGAGCCAAGGCAGGTAACCGCCATCGTGGGGCCTTCTGGTTCCGGTAAGTCCACCCTCGCCCGGCTCATCGCGAGGTTCTGGGACGTCGACAGCGGAGCAATCCACCTCGGCGGCGTGGATCTCAGAGACTTTCCACCAGAACAGCTCATGAGCCAGCTGGCGTTCGTTTTCCAGGAGACCTTTCTCTTTGACGACACTATCGCTGCCAATCTGCGCATGGCCCGGCCGGAGGCAAGCGACGCAGAACTCGAAGGCGCCGCCCGAGCCGCAAACGCCCACGACTTCATCTGCGCGTTACCCGGCGGCTACGACACACCGGTCGGCGAAGGTGGCGCCAGGCTCTCCGGCGGCGAGCGCCAGCGTATTGCTATCGCTCGAGCCATACTGAAAGACGCTCCGGTGGTGCTCCTCGACGAAGCAACCGCCTACGTTGATCCCGAAAACGAGGTTGCCCTGCAGGCCGCCATCGATGAGCTCGTAGCCGGCAAGACCGTGATTCTGATCGCCCATCGACTGTCGACGATTGCCGGTGCCGATCAGATCCTTGTGCTCGACGAAGGGCGGATCGTCGAGCGCGGGCGCCACGATGCGCTGCTCGAAGCACAAGGTCTCTACGCCCAACTCTGGGCAGCCTTTTCAGAAGCGGACGCAACCGCGCTGTCGAACCGGGAGCAACCATGAGCACCGCAGCGCAGCCCTTCTATCAGGGCGCAGTGCCCACCGCCTTTCGCCTGCTTGGCAAACGCGCGCAGCCGGTTCTGTTCGGCATAGGTCTGCGATTCCTGCAGGCCATGTGCGCGGGTATTCCAGTGGGCTACCTGGTCTGGGTGGTGAATCGGCTTCGGGACGGCACGCTCACAGAGGCAGACGCCTGGCAGGCGGCCATTGTCACGCTGATCGCCGTTTGCGCTCAGTACGGCGTGTGGTACCTGAGCAACCGGATCACCTGGACGAATACCTACTACGCCATCGGCGAGGCTCGGGCCCGGGCCCTCGCACACGTGCAGCAGCTTTCTCTGGGCAGTTTGCAGAGTCGCTCCACGGGGGACATGACTTCCGTGTTCTCCACCGACTTTGAAGCGGTTTCCACCTTTATTTCCAACGCCTTGCCAGCGCTCTTCGGCGCCATCGGTCTGCCGGTGGTCGTGCTCACGGTGATGGTGTTCCTGGATCCGCCGCTGGCCCTGGCCGTGGCTGTAAGCCTTATCGTCGGCGTGCCGCTTTTCATCTGGACGAACCGGCGCTTTAAGGCCCTTGCACTGCTTCGCGGTGACCGCCTCGCCTCTGCGAGCGGCAGAATGCTCGAGTATGTGCAGGGCATCGCCATCGCCCGCACTTTCAACCAGACTTCGGACCAACTCAGCCATTTCGAGCAGGCGGTGGAAGATATCCGACAGATCAACGGCCGGCTCGTGCTCTACCTGCTGCCCCTCGGCATGCTCACCATCGGCGTCATCCAGCTTGGCACACCGGTTGCCATGGCTTTCATCAGCTATCGCTGGCTTGGGGGCGCCGTGGACGTAGGAACCGCCCTCGTGTTTTTTGTATTGATCCTCCGCGTTTACGGCCCGATCGTGGCGCTGGCACCGGAAATCGAGAACCTGCGGCTCGGCGACGCCGCCCTTGAGCGTATCGGTCGCATTCTCGATCTTGAGCCGCAGAACGCGCCGGATCGGCCCGTCGTCCAGCCGGATGGTCACAGCCTGAGCTTCAGGAACGTCACTTTTGCCTACGGGGACCAGAACGTCCTGGAAGACGTGTCCTTTACCGCGGAGGCCGGCACAACAACGGCCATCGTCGGGCCTTCAGGTTCCGGCAAGAGTACAATTCTCAATCTGGCAGCCCGCTTCTGGGATTCCCAGGAAGGCGCCGTGGCCATCGGCGGCGTGGATGTCCGGCTGCTGACTCCGGATCAACTCTTCGAAGAGATCACGATCGTCTTCCAGGAGGTGTACCTTTTCAGAGCGAGCATCCGCGAGAACATTGCATTCGGTCGACCTGAGGCTTCGCTGGCGGACATCGAAAGCGCGGCTCGAGCCGCGCAGGCGCACGAATTCATTCAGGCGCTGCCGGAAGGCTATGACACCGTCGTGGGTGAAGGTGGTGCGACGCTCTCCGGCGGGGAGCGTCAGCGCATCTCCATCGCCCGAGCCATTCTGAAAGATGCGCCGATTGTCCTGCTCGACGAGGCAACGGCATCCCTGGATGCCTTGAACGAACGGGCCGTACGTAATGCGCTCGCCAACCTCGCCAGGAACAGAACCGTACTCGTGGTCGCACACCGGCTGCCAACGATCCAGGCAGCGGATCAGATTCTCGTATTGGACGGCGGGCAAATCGTAGAACGCGGCAACCACGAGTCTCTCGCCGCCGAGCCGCGGGGACGCTACCGGCAGTTCTGGGAAAGCCGCGCTCAGGCTCTGGCCTGGCGTATTGGCCAGGCCTGAGCGCCGTCCTCTAAGAGGCGACGGCTGCTCTCAGCCCGGCTGCTCCTGGGAAGCCTCAATGTCCAGGGGCCGATACCAGGGTTTACCTTCGGCCATGTACTCACCGATGCGCTGCTGGAAAGCAGGGCCCGCTGAGCCCTCTTCCGTAAGCGTCAGATTCTGACGGAAGAAATTGACGCTGTCGGGATTGAGCTTCTCAGCCATGGCCCAGTAGTGCTCGGCTTTCGCTTCTACCCCATGTTGGCGGAACAGGTTTCCTAAGCGGAACGCCGCGTCGGCCTTCTGCTCCTCGTCGCCGTGGGCACGGATGTTACTGCTGACGACATCCGAGGCCTGTACATGCTCGCTCGCAGCACCTTTCGCCACCCAGTCCTTCAGAGCCGGGGCATAGACGTCATTGCCGAAGACAATTTTCTGCTCGTCGTCGCCGAATTCGTGGATCTGCGAGTAGGTGCCTTCATCAATGCGCACGATTCGCCCTTCCTCATCGATCCAGACCGAAGAAGGCACGTTCACGAAGTTGAAGAGGCTGCTGATGAGGTGGTTTTCGTCGATGACCTGTACGTAGGTGGGATTGGCCGCATCGAAGATGGGGCCTGCAGCCGCCTCGCCGCCGGTGTCTTCGGCGACGCAGATCAGCACAAAGTTCGGGTCATTGATCTCTTCATAGATACGCTGCCACACGGGCACGTCCATGAAGCAGCCTCACCACGACGACCAGGTGACGATCAGTGCTTTCTTGCCCTTGAGGTCGGCGAGGCGCACGACGTTGCCCTGCCGATCGGTGATTTCGAAGTCAGGCGCCATGGCGTCAACGAGCATGCGCTGCTGCTTGCCCGGCACTTCGGCGAAGCTCCAGACCCGGGCTTCCGCATCAGCTACATAGGGCTGGCCGATGTGGTCGGCAAAGGCCGGAAGATCAAACCACTCTTCGCCTTGGGCCTCCACCAGGATGCCGTCCGGCAGCGGGTAGCACAGGTCCTGAT
>JBCDDI010000150.1:0-7364 GCA_039180365.1 Pseudomonadota bacterium | reverse complement strand
GTGCGCCGCTACCCACCGGAGGAGATGCTGCCTCAGCACGGCGCCTTCCTCGAAACCGCAAGGCTCCTCGACTACCCGGACTGCCCGGATGCCAACGATCCGGAAAGCTGGGGCAGTGGACCACAGCCCATGAACAAACTTGGCCGCCTGCGCATTTCCTGCGCCGTCGGTTATCTGGCTCCGGCCCGCATCCGCCCGAATCTGACCATTGCTGCGGACAGCCACGTACATCGGCTTGTCACAGCAAAGGGGCGTTGCACGGGTCTGGTCCTGGAGCAGGACGGCGCCCTGCTGGAAGTTAAAGGCAGTCTTATGGTGCTCGCGGCCGGCGCTATTCTCTCGCCGGCGATACTGATGCGTTCGGGTATCGGCCCGCGAGACGAGCTTGAACGCCACGGCATCGATCTCGTAGCCGAAGCTCCGGGCGTTGGTCAGAATCTTTCGGACCATCCGGCGCTGTCTGTCGTCTGCGCCCTGAAAGACGGCGTCAGCGTCGACTTCGATGCACCCATCATCCAGACCATTCTCCGCTATACGGCCCGAGGCTCAGAAAAGCGAAACGATCTGCAGATTGAGCAGATCAGCTTCGCCGGCCGGCGCGGCGGACCCGCGATGTTTTCTATCGCCAGCGTTCTCGAGTACCAGTACGGTCGCGGCGAACTGCGCCTCGCCTCCGCAGATCCGCACGCAGCCCCCCTCATCGACGCGCGTTTCTGTGAAGACGACCGCGACGCAGACCGCCTCATCGGCTGCCTGCGCGACGCCCTTGCCTTCGCCCGGCATGGCCCCCTGGCAGACATGATCGATACCGTGACCTTTCCCGATCCCGCCCGACCCGATGACGACGACGCCTTCCGGGCCCTGGCACGGCGCTTCTCCGGCAGCGGCTATCACCCGTCCGCAACCGTGAAAATGGGGCCGGCCACTGATCCCATGGCGGTCGTTGACCAGTACGGCTGCTGCCACTTTCAGGATGGGCTGGTGGTTGCAGACGCATCCATCCTGCCGTTCGTGCCTCGGGCGAACACCAATCTGTCCTCAATTCTGGTCGGTGAGATGATTGGCGAATGGCTGCGAACCACACCCGGCCGCTACGGCCTTTAACCCGGATCTGAACAGGAGCTACCCCGTGGCAGACATAACCCTTCGCAACGTCTCCGTCCTCGACGGCACAGGCAGCGCACCCTTTGCAGCGGATGTCAGCGTTGAAGGCGGGCGCATCAGCGCCGTCGATGAAGCCGGTCGAGGGCCCACCGCGGCGCGGGAGATCGACGGCAAGGGACTGACCCTCGCACCCGGCTTCATCGATACCCACGCCCACGACGATGGCGCTTTCTTTCGCCACCCCGGCATGGAGTTCAAACTCGCCCAGGGGGTAACCACGGTTGTCAGCGGCAACTGCGGCTTCTCCGCAATTCCCGCGGATCCAACGCAGGACAGCATCAAGGCCAGCGGTGGCATCCTCGCCGGCCTCGACGGCGAGTTCACAGATCTCGAGGGCTACTTCCGCGCCGTCCTGGAACGGGGGCCGGCCATCAATAACATGATGCTGGTCGGCCACAACACCATTCGCGCCATTGTCATGGACATGGCCAAGCGGGCCCCGTCAGCGACAGAGCTGGCCACCATGCGCGACCACGTCCGCCTCGCGCTGGAACAGGGGGCCTGCGGCTTCTCCACGGGCCTCATCTACCGACCCGGCCGCTGGTCGGAGACGGACGAAGTGATTGAGCTCGCCAGTGCCGCCCGGGACTTCGACGCGCTCTATACAACGCACATGCGCAACGAAGGCGACCGCCTGCTGGAAGCCGTCGACGAAACGCTGACCATCGGCCGGGAGGCCGACGTGCACGCCCACATCTCGCATCACAAGTCCGCCGGCAAGGCCAACTGGGGCAAGGTCAGAGACTCGCTGAAGAAAGTGGATGCGGCCCTGGAGGACGGCCAGCGCGTTACCCTTGACGTCTACCCTTACACCGCCGGCAGCGGCCGCATGATTGAGTACTTCAATCTGGACCGGATCAGCCGGGATCTCGCGGAGGTCATCCGCATCGCCAGCTGCCCGGCCTTCCGCGAGTATGAAGGCCGCATGGTGGTTGATATCGCCGCGGAGGAAGGCCTCGACGTCACGGAAGTGGTACGCAAGATCCTCACCGCCGAGAAAGGCGATCGCACGATCTGCATTCAGTTCATCATCGACGAGGCCGATGTGGAAACGAACCTCGCCCATCGAGACATGATGGTGGGCTCCGACGGCATCCCGGATCTTCGCGGCAAACCGCACCCAAGGCTCTTCGGTACTTTTCCCCGGGTCCTCGGCCGCTACGTGCGTGAACGCGGCATTCTCGAGCTTCCGGAAGCGGTACGGCGCATGACGTCGCTCTCCGCTGAGACTTTCGGTATCCAGGATCGCGGCCAGGTGCGCGAAGGCTACTGGGCCGATCTCGTCCTGTTCGATCCTGCCACGATCATCGACGGCGCCGACTACGATGAGCCACAGACGGAACCAGAGGGTATTCAGCTGGTGATCGTAAACGGCGCGGTGGCCTATGAACGTCTCGACGGTACCGCCCCCGGCATCCATACGGGAGCAGCCACCGGCGCCATGCTGCGCTATCGACGGGGAGCGTTCCTCGGCTAGCGATTGCCCGGCGCTACAAACACACACCTATACGGAACAGGGGAGCAGCTCCATGGCTGAAGCCACTACAGTGAACGACACCTTCGCCACCGCCCAACGGGCGTTACTGCTGACCGGGCGGGGCCTGCTCGGGCTCTACTTCATTCTTCCAGGCGTCATGAAAATCACCGGTTGGTCGGCTACCAGCGCCTACATGGCTCAACACGGTGTCCCTCTGATATCGGTATTGCTGGTTGTGACCATCATTATCCAGGTCGGTGGCGGCGCCTGCCTCGCCATCGGCTACCGCACGGCCCCGGTAGCGCTGCTGCTGGCCGGGCTGACGCTGCTGATCAACGTCTTCATGCACGATTTCTGGAACGTCTATGAAGGTCTCGATCAGGCCCACGAGACGCAGAACTTCGTTAAGAACCTCGCAATCATGGCCGGCCTGCTTTACGCGGCAGGCTCTGCAAAACCCTGAGTGTCTTCAGGCACCATCCAGGCGCCGCGTCAGCGCCTCCAGTTCTTCACGCCAGGCAGCCTGCCGCTTCGGCTTCTGAAACTTCGGTCGCCGTGCCTGGTCCGTTGCCAGCAGCTGCTCGAGTTCCACAATGCGTTCGAGGAGCACGTCCTCGTCCTCACGGAGGCCCTCCGTCGAATCCTCAGCTGACATCGTCTGCTCCTCAGCTGGCTGATCCGAAGTCGTTTTACTCGCAGACACCTTAGCGGAATCGCCCTGGGACATAGCGCCGTAAAACGCTTCCGGGTCCGTCAATTCCTTGAGCTGTCCCGCTTCCACGAGGAGAAAACGGGTGGCAACGTTGTCGATGAAGCGCCGATCGTGCGACGTCATCAGCAGCGTCGCGCCGGACTCTGCCAGCTGGGTCTCCAGCTCTTCTCTGCCGTCGATGTCGATGTGGTTGGTCGGCTCATCCATGACGAGGAAGTTGGGTCGATTCAGGCGCAGCGTAAGAAAACGCAGTCTTGCCCGTTCACCGCCGCTCAACACATCCACGGGCCGGCTGTGGTCCGCGTAAGGGCAACCTGCGTTGATAAGGCTGTTGCGCAGGGTGGTTTCCTGCACGGTCGTCTCCTGGCGCAGGTACTCGAGCATGGTTTTGCCACCACGACCATCCACGGCCTCGAGCGCCTGATCGTAATAGCCAACATCCGCCTGAGGTGAATAACGGATGTGCTCGCCGTCCTGAGCGCTCTCCCTGGCACTTGTATAGGCGGCGAGGAGCCGGGTGATCAGGGACGTTTTTCCGCAGCCGTTGTGGCCGAGGAGTGCAATCCGATCGCCCGGTCGCACAACCAGTTCGTCGATGCGAAAGAGCGGAACCTCGGGCACCCCGGGCGGCGTCACAACAAGGTCCTCCACCAGCAGCATGCGGTTAGCACGGGTCTCACGGGCATCGAGACTCAAGGCAAGTCCAGACCCCGAAGATACGAAGGTTTTAGCCTGCTCCAGGCGCGCCGCGCGACGCTCCATGGTCTTGGCCTTGCGGGCCAGCTTTTCGTTGTCGTAGACCTTCCCCCAGACTGCGAGGCGCTTGGCACTGGCCCTGAGCCGGGCGATTTTCTTCTCCTCGTCCGCGCGTGCAGCCGCGGCGGCAATGTCCATCTCCATGAGCGCCTGTCGCGCCGCAGAGAACGGCATCTCAAAGGCGTAGAGGCGCCGATCGCGCAGAATCAACATGCGGTTGGTCACCGCATCGAGGAGCGCACGATCGTGAGATACGAGGAGGAAAGCGCAGTCGATCTCCTCGGCGAGGAATCGCTCAAGCAGAGACAAGGTTGCCAGATCCATGTGATTGCTGGGTTCGTCGAGCAGCACAAGATCCGGCTCAGCAACCAGCGCTCGGGCGAGCATCAGGCGATTCAACTGCCCGCCGGAAAGGTCGCCGACCTTAAGGGCAAAATCCTCGTCGCCAAAGCCAAGCCGGCCAAGCATGAGTCCTGCCCGATAGCCTTCGCCAGCGCGTTCGGTCTCCGGCAGTTGCCGCTGAACGGCTTCTTCGAGCGTCATGGGTAAGAGGTTTTCCGGAACAAACTGCTCCACCATCGCCAGGCGGAGTCCGCTCCGCCGGCTCAGCTCCCCTTCGTCCGCGGACACCGTGCCGGCAAGAATCTTCAGCAGCGTTGATTTGCCGCAGCCGTTGTGACCGTTGAGCCCGATCTTGTCGCCTTTCGAGATCGCGAAAGAGAGGTCCTGAAACAACGTCTTCGTACCGGCCGCATGCTGCAGGCCCCGAATACTGAGCAGCATCTAACGACGCCGGAAATCGTCCTCGGCCCAGCGGTCGTCCTGACGGCCAAGGGGCAGAAGATCCAGGTACTGCATGCTCGCCTGAAGAATATCCACCCCACGTTCGTGGCAGCGGTAGGTGAGGAAGATGTCGTTCCCTTCGCGAATGAACACGCTGACACCGTGGGTTTCTTCCATGGCCGCCTCCACCGTTTCAAAGTTGAACTGCTTCAGCGACTTTTCCGGCTGCCGGAAGGACACATCGAAGTCGAAGTTGAAATCCGACGCCGCTGAAGACACCCAGGGGAACGTCCAGCCCATATGCGCCTTGAAGGCTTCGAGTTTCTCAAGGGGGCCGCGGGAGATGGCGACAAAACTTGCGTCCCGGGAATGCAGATAGGGCAGAACGCCATTGTAGTTGTCGGCAACCTCCGTACAGCCTTCGCAGCCGCGCGCCCAATCGGGCCCAAACATGAAGTGGTTGACGATGAGCTGGCGCCGACCGCCAAAGAGATCGCCTAGAGACACCTCTCCATCGGGCCCCGTAAAGCGATAGTCCTTCTCAATGCGCAGCCAGGGCAGGGCCCGGCGTTGTTCGGCAAGGTAATCCTTCAACCGCGTGAAGGCTTTTTCGTCGCGCAGGAGGGCCCGGCGCGCCTTCAGCCAGCTATCAGCATCTACCACTTCATGGTCAGTCATGGCATGTCTCCTCCTGACTCAGGCTGCATCCAGAGCAGCAGCGTCGATGGCCAGAAAGGCCTTCCAGACGTCATCCATCTGCGGCTCCCATTTTTCCAGGATCGGTGAGCGACAGTCCGCCTCCGGCAACCCGCGGACTTTGCTGAGGTAGTGATAGAGAAAAGCCGAAACCCGCGCATTTACCACGCAGTGAACCCAGACGCGTCGCCCGGCCAGGGACTCCATGAGGCTGATAAACAGTTTGAGCTCAGCAACCGTTGGCGCGGCGAAGTCGACGGGGATGTGGTGGAAGGACATGGCGAGGCCGGTGACGATGCTGCCCTCCTCGGGAATCGCGTGATCCGAATCCGGCAGCGCAAGATTAATCACCGCCTCAAAGCCGGCCTCGGCGATGGCAGCAAACTGCTCACGCCGGGGTTGCCCGGATGAGCCGATGTCTGCCGCGAGCTGCACGTAGTTGGTGATCTCTTCGAGACGACTCATGGTGATCCACTCCCAGTCATCATGATATTTCGGGAGCACACACTTTCTGCTCATAAGACCCGTACGTCCAGATCCATGACCGCATAGGCTCCTTCCCGGGTAAGGCAGCCCTGAACGTGTTCCCCGGGGCGCAGATCGCGCCAGTGGGTGCGCACGCCATCGAGACGGCCGATGCGCGCGATCTGCAGCTTTACCGGACGCCCCGTTCGCGGCGCCTTGCTGCGATCGATAAAACCAAGCCAGGGCACATAGCCATAGTCGCCATTACGCCGCAGCACGCCCACGGCTTCGCCGCGCGTGCTGTCATGGAGCTCGATATTGCGATGGTTAAGCTTGCGGCAGAGCACCAGGGTCATGGCGGTCGCGAGTGAATCCTTGTTCTCTGATACTGATACTGTACTGTATATATATACAGTATCTGCCTCTGATGATTCAGCGCAAGATGAGGCCGAATCGGGGTGCGAGCGAACAGGGGACATCGTGAAGCGGGACTGGCTGCAGATCATCACGAACATCGGCGTGGTCTTCGGGCTGCTGCTCCTCCTCTATGAGCTCAATCAGAGCCGCGATCTCACCCGCGCCCAGGTGGTCGACTCCCTCTATGAGACCGTTGTCATCCGCAGCCTTTCACTGATCGGCGAAACTCCTGAGGCAGCCATCGCCAGATCCATTTTTCAGCCCGATGAGCTGACGGAAAGCGAGGCCGTGGTTCTAAGCCAGTTCTACACGTCTCTGCTGGTCAGCTGGTTACGCAACAAAGACGAAAGCGGTGCGGGGTTCTTTGGGCAGCCTTTCACGGAAGTTGTTGCATCAGAAGCTTACTACCTCAACTCGGAGCCCGGCCGGCGCTGGTGGGCGGTGGTGGGCCCAAACACGGACCCAGCCATCGCCGCTGCGGTCGATGAGGCCCTCGCCAGCATGAGCGTCGATGCGCAGCGTGTGGTGCTCGAAACCATTCTCGGCCGTGTGTCAAATGCCCGGGAGGGCACGATCGCCAGGGAGGCGGACCTTCATGACGACCCCTGAGACCACGCCGGCAAGCGCAACCGTGCACCTCGGTCGTTTCAGCATTCGCGATGCCGATCGGCAGGTCGGCGACGACGGCGGACCCGCCTTGCACGTATATGGGCCCTGTGGGGACAAGGAAGAGGAGGTACTGCGCTTCGACTGCTTCGCTAAGGAACCGCACTACCATCTCGGCTGGTCCTACCGGGATGAACCTTTCCACCGCATCGCGGCGGCTGATCCTTTTGCCTGGGCGCTGGCCGAGCTCGGGTCCGACGCCAATCGTTATCTCACAGCCGCCGAGGC
>JBCDDI010000149.1:0-7405 GCA_039180365.1 Pseudomonadota bacterium | reverse complement strand
GGAAGCACACAGGACCGACTTTATTCAGCGCAACACCGTTCCGGTGCTTCGCGCGCTCGCCTCCCTTCTATACGCAGCCGGGCACAGACACCTCAATCAGACCGGTGTCACCTGACTTATGGAGCAGCTCTGGATGTGAAAGCCAGGGCCAGAAAAAATCTGTCAGCCACTTGAACCAGAACACAGGTGGCCGTGACTCAAAGGCATGAGAACGAGACAGGGACGAGCAGCGAGCAGTCGCCGTCCCGTCTGAAGGGACAGGCAGGGAGCATGTCGGAAACCGACAGCGCAGAACAAACCGCGCTAGCGCTCGTCAGCCGCATTGCGGAAGGCGATCGGCGCGCTTTCGAACAGCTGTTCGAAAGCTACGGTGAGCGCGTGTTCCGCTATGCCCATCGCCTGATATCCGATGTCACGAAAGCAGAAGAGGTGACCAACGACGTCATGTTGGAAGTCTGGAAAACCGCCGCCCGCTTTGAAGGTCGGTCGAAAGTCAGCACCTGGATCCTGGGCATTACCCGGCATCTGGCGTTAAACGCCGTGCGCCGTAAGACCCTCGACACCGTCGACGTGGATGCAGCCCCGGAGATCAGCGACGAGGGCCTGACCACCGGCGCCGTCGAACACGATCGCGGCGTACTCAAAGACGCTGTGCGCGATGCGCTCGGCCGTTTGTCGACCGATCACCGGGACGTTATCGAGCTCACGTTCTTTCAGGGATTGAGCTACGGAGAGATCGCCGATGTTGTCGGCTGTCCGGAAAACACTGTAAAGACGCGAATGTTCCACGCCAGAAAACAGCTGAAAGGATTCCTCGAGGCAGCAGGCTTCGATCCCGATGCCGTGGAGATGGCGTCATGAACCGCCGCGAAGCCGAAGAACTCCTGCCGTGGTTTGTTGCCGGCACGCTGCCTGAGGACGAGCACCAGGCCGTAAAGGCCTTTGTCGACAGCGGCGAAATCTCCAAAGCCGAGCTTGAGGAAGTGGCGCTCTTCGCGGAAACCGTGTCCGTGCGTGGTGCCGATGAACCCGCTTTTAACCCGGCGCTCATAAAAAATGCGCTGGACCAGCTCGACGGGATCACCCAGGAACCACCGGAGGTGCCCCTCGTCGTTGGCGAAGTTGGTGCCAACAGTGGCGCCCGGGGACAAATCGGAAATGAACGTCCGGGGCTCTTAGCAAGGCTGCTCGACAGCCTGCAGTGGTCGCTGACACCCCCCATGGCGCGCCTTGCCATTGCCGGCCAGTTCGCCCTGCTGCTGGGCATTGCTGTACTGGTAGCCACCACCGAGGCCCCGACGACCGACGGCGCTTACGAAACGGTAAGCGGGAGCGTCGGAGTCCTGCAGGCAGACCTGAGCATTACCTTTGCCCCGGGCATCGGTGAAGCGGATGCCCGAGCCCTGCTCCTCGAGCGGGGACTGCAGATTGTTGCCGGTCCCTCGGCGCTCGGCATATACCAGCTGGCAGCCCCGGCCACCGCGGACCTTGGAGCCCTCGCCAATGCACTGGTCGAGGACCCGAGGGTGATCTTCGCGCAGCCGGTACCGCAGCCGTGAACCGCCGGGGCCCCGCTCTGGCGTTGGCCTCAGCTTTAGCATGGGCGCTGGCGCTGTTAACGCTCGCCGGCGTCAGCCAGGGTGCCGCCCCCAATGATCCCTTTGCCAGTTCAGCGGGCAGCTGGTCCCAGGATTATGCGGATCAGTGGGCGTTGGACAGCCTGCGGGTCTACAGCGATGCGGCCAGCACCTTCGGCAGCGGTCAGGCAGAGCCTTCGACAATTGTCGCGGTCATCGATACCGGCGTCGACTACACGCACCAGGATCTGGCCGCGGCCCGGCTCTGGCGCAACCCGCGCGAAGAAGACAACGGCTACGATGACGACGGCAACGGATTCATCGATGACCTGATTGGCTGGAACTTCGTAGAGGGAAACAACAACCCCTGGGATCACTCCGGTCACGGCACCCATATCGCCGGCATCATCGCTGCCTGCACGGACAACGGTCTGGGTATCGCCGGCGTCGACGGCAACGCCCGCATCATGCCCCTGAAGGTCGCCAACTTCACCGGTCAGGCACGCAGCTCTGCCGTGGCTGCCGCGATCTACTATGCCGTGGACCAGGGCGCCCGGGTCATCAATCTGAGCCTTGGCAGCGAACTGGTCACCGAGCTGGAAATTGCCGCTGCCGAGTACGCCGCGGACAAAGATGTGCTCATCGTCGTCAGCGCTGGCAACAGGGGGCTCTCCACGGCCAACAGCGGCTATGCCTCACTGCCAGGTGTACTCGTGGTTGGCGCCAGTGATCCGAGCGGCGGGCGGGCGGGCTTCTCCAATTTCGGCGATCGCCTCGCGGTGCTCGCCCCCGGCGTGGAAGTCCTCTCGCTGCGGGCGGAAGACACCGACTTCGTCGGCCTCTCCGACCCACTCGACTATGACGAAGGAGCGGCCTTTGTCGGTGACAAGGATGCCTACTATCGAGCCTCTGGCACTTCTTTCTCGGCCGCCATGGTCTCGGGCCTGGCATCGCGGCTTCTGGCCAACCGGCCAACGCTCGATGCGGCAGCCGTACGGCGGATCCTTGAGCAATCGGCCATAGACGTCGGCGAGCCCGGCGTTGACCAGCTTTCAGGTTATGGACGCGTGGACTACGTGCGCGCGCTGGCCGCCGCACCGGAAGATTTCATCCATGCCCGGCTGACCGGCGTTGAACTGTCTCTGGCTGATGAAACGATCTGGCTGGCCATCGAAGGGCGCGCGGATGCGCAGCGCTTTGCCAGCGCCACGCTCTCGGTGCGCGCGGCCCCCGGCTCTCTGCCGGAACCGGATCCTGCAGCGGAGAAAGAGGCGAAAAAGAAAAAGAAGAAGCAGGGGGACAAAACCTCCGACCCCTCACCGTTCGAATGGCAGCCCTACGGCGAACCGATCAGCGGCCCTGTGAGCGACGGCGTCCTGGCCAATCTCGACCTCGACACGCTGACGCAGCTGACCGGCGGCGCCAGTGCCTGGGAGCTGAAGCTTATCGTCGCTGACGAGAACGGCAGCACGCGGGAGGCGCGCCTGAGCATGGCCCTGCCGGCTCAGGCCTTGCCCGGGCTAGAGCCTGAGGTGGAGCCGGAGGCGGGACCATGAACTGCCTTCGACGAGCCCGCGGACACACTGCAGTTACGATCATTGCCGCACTGCTGCTGCCCCTCGCAAGCCCCGCGGCAGAGAGCGATGACCAGGCCGCTGCCTGGGATCAGAGCATCGACGTACAGCTGCCGCCGCCGACGCGCACTATCACCCTGAAGCCTCGGACCGACGCGGCCGAGTTTACCGACCGCCATGGTCTCGATGGTGCCCGGATCACGCCGCTCGGGCGCAGCGCCGGTTCGCTGATCGAAGTGCCAATGGATGAGGAAGCCTGGGCTCTGGCCGAACAGCAGCTCTGCGGTGGCGGTGACGTCATGAGCTGTGGCACGGCGGCCTGTCAGCGCATCCAGTTCGCCGCCAGCGCAAACCCAGGTGGGGAACTCACCGCAGAGGCCATCGAAGCGCGCATCGTCAGAAATCCACCGGAGCGTGTGGCAACGGCGGATCCCAGCGAAGCGGGCGGCAGCTGCCAGGGATCACCCCTGGTGCCACCCCTTGAGGAAAGTGCCGCTGCGGGTACCGGGCAGACGCCGAACCTGGACCTTGGACTGCTGGACTCTGGCGCTAGCCGAAGCGGCAACGCGCAAGGAACAACCGAGGCCCGGGACGCCGGCACCCCGGACTCCAGCGGAGCAACGGGCAGCGCCTCAATTTCGAACAGCGACTCGGCCGTCGCCGCGAATGCAGCCGACGGTACTCGGGCCTCATCCACTGACGCCGCTGCATCCGCTGAAGCTGAGCTAGCTGGTGCGGAGGCTACGTCGCCCGCTGCACCGGCCTCAAAGCAGAGCTTTGCCTTTGACGTGAGCCAGGCCTTCAACGCGGTCGGAGGCCTGGATCTGGGCAGCGATGCGCTGCCCGCAGATACGAGCGACTACACCCTCGTCATCGGGGCCGGGTGCAGCGAGGTCGAGATTCCCTTGAGCGCCATCGAGCCGGCTCGGCTGCCGGGCATTGTTCTGGCGCTGGTTGATGCTACCAACGTCACGCCCGTCGCTAACACCTATGGGTTGACGGTCGTGCGCCAGATCGGCCTCGCCACTACCGGCGAGAATCTGGTGGTGTATCTCACTACTCAGAATGTGTTCACAGTGATTGCCGCCATGGCCCTTGATGCGCGGGTCACCGGCGCCCAGCCGGAAAGGGTATTCGAAACCACGGCGGAATTTGGCACCCAGACCCTGCAGCCCGTCAGCAGCTACTCAGATCCCTTTGCCGCCATGAACTATGCGCCCGCCAGCACCGGCGCCCTGGCCCTGCACCCGGAAGCAGCCGGGAGCGGCCAGCTGATCGCCGTTATCGATACTGGCGTGGACGTTGCCCATCCGGACCTCGCGGGGCGAGTCCGGGAGCCCGTGGATACGAGCACATTCGGCTATGGTCCGGAGACTCACGGCACGGCCGTGGCCGGCATCATCGCCGCAGAGGCAGACAACGCCATCGGCAGCTACGGGGTCGCGCCGGCCGCAGAAATCCTGCCGATCAAAGCCTGTCATCCGAAGAGCGAAGGCGGACTCCGGGCCCGCTGCACAACGAGCTCCCTTGTTCAGGCCCTGGATGTGGCCATGACCGAAGGTGCGAGCATCATCAACATGAGCCTCGCGGGACCGCCGGATGACCTCCTGACCCGCTACGTGAATCTGGCCCTCGACCAGGACCGCCTGGTTGTTGCCGGTGCCGGCAACGGCGGCGCCCACGCCAAGCCGGGCTTTCCAGCCGCCATACCCGGGGTTCTGGCTGTGACCGCCGTTGACGTTGCAAACAGCCTTTATGCCAACGCCAACCGCGGCAGCTACATCGACATCGCCGCCCCGGGCGTGGACATCGTCAGCACGGTTCCAAGCGGCCAGTATCCGCCGCTGTCAGGCACCTCTATGGCGGCCGCCCACGTTTCCGGCATCGCCGCCCTGCTCCGGGAACTCGGGCCGCTCATGAGCGCGACCGAAGTTGGCCTGGTATTGAAGAGCAATACCCGGGATCTGGGCGAGACCGGCACCGACGAGAACTACGGCCGCGGTCTCGTGGACGCCTGCAAGGCAGCAGCTGCCGCTACGGCCGACGCCGTTTCCTGCAGCACGGGAGGAACCCATGCGAGCACGCTCTAAGCCGATCAGAACAGCCCTCTCAGGTCCAAAATACGTGCGCCTGGCACTGCCTGGCCTGGCGCTGCTCCTGGCGCTTGGCTTCAGTGGCAGAACCACCGTCGCCAACGAAGCGGCCGCCCTGCCGGTGGGCTACGTCCCCGGCGCTTACCAGCCGAGCGACAAAGGGGGTTTTCAGTATTCCGAGCCGGCAGCCTTTCCGGAGCTGGATCTGGACTTCAGCGCCATCGAGGAGCAGGTGGCCCGGGAGGCGAGCGCCCGGTGTGCGACGGCGCTGTCCGCGGCACCGCTGGATCTCGGTAATGCCGACGGTTTCATGGGCGATCTTATGGGCGCCGCTGCGAACGCCGCCATTGGTCAGCTCGTTGGCGGGCTGCTCGGGGGCGGCGGCGGGTCGAAGAAGAAACCGAAGCTCTATAAAGATCCAGTTAAAAACAAACACAAGGCCAAGATCGATCATCCGAGCGGTGACGCCCGGATTCGTGCCGGCGGGGTGGCCTACGAGGACGGCCTGGTCCTTTCCGCGAAGGTGGATAAAGCCAAAGGCAAAGGCACCTTCCACACCATGTTTCTGGAGATGCCCGACTGCACCCGCGTCTGGCCCGAGCAATATCTCGGCTATGAACTCTGGGGCAGCTGGAGCCTTAATGTCTCCGTGACCAAAACCACCAGCACCTACCGGGATGGGAATCTCGTCGATCGCAGCACCAGCAACTCATCCTGGTCCAAGTCCGGCGAGTTCGACTTCTCCCGCGGTTTCTCCCTCTGGGATCAGTTGCCCGGTGAAGGCCGGCGTATGGTTCTGAACGCAGACCAGGCGTACCTGACGCAGCTGCGCCGGGAGATTGACGTCCCTGCCTGGCACCGCATGGGTTATGCAGAGCCCAAGCAGGGTATTCGTTCGGCTGGCGGCATTTTTCGCGTCGCACCCATGACGCTGCCACCCGGGACCATCGCCGTTGTCCACATTACGGAAGTCGAGAAAGGCCGCTATAAAACCGTCGGTTTTCCGCTGACCATGGACATTGCTGCGGACGGCCGTGTGAGCTTCAGCCAGCTCGGCGAATAAATTTTCAACTTTCTTTGAACCTCGTTCTCCGAGGTCGTTACTCAATCGGTAAGGCAGGCACGCAACGACGCGAGCCGCCGAATCCGAAGCCAACGACCCTCTCAAGGAGAGACGAGATGAAAAAAGCACCCTTCAAAGTCAGCCTGATTCTTGCCGGCGTGATCGCGGCCGGCAGCGCGGCTGCAGAGCCTTATCCGTCCTGGAGCTCAGTTCAGTCCGATGATGACCGAGTCAGCATCACCGATGCATTCAAGGACCAGTCCTCGGTTTCCTACAACGAAGAAACCACCAGCACCCGTGTCAAAGACATCGATACCACGACGAGCGTGCAGAAGGACTATTCCTGGGTTTCCGACATCGATAACAGCGTCCGGGAACGGAACGATCTCTCTTCCAGGTATAGCAGCAGCGACGACTTCTCAGTACGTGAGGACAACAGTGTCAGCGAGCGGAACGACCTGTCTTCTGTGTACACGAGCAGCGACGACTACTCGGTCCGCGAAGCCAACGACCACTCCGTTCATGAAGACACGGCCATCGATTTCCAGATCGCCACGCCGACGATGACTTCGCACAAGTTCCAGGACCAGGATGCCGGCCACCAGGCTGACACGCAGGTCTACGGCGCTGCCAGCGGTCACTCGGTAGGCGTTGAAGGCGGCACGAACCTCGTGAGCGCCGGCAACGACGAGACTGTGTACTACGGCCCTGCTCTGGTGAACACCAACACCAACCAGCTGCCGCAGAACAACCTGTTCATTCAGGGACACAGCACGGCGCCGATCAGCCAGGCGAACACCTTCGCTGGTCGCGACATGGGTCCGAAGGGTGTCTTCGCCCCGATCGGCAACACCTCAGCACAGGTTGGCGGCAGCGTCGGCGTGCAGGCAGGTGCCACCGTGGACCAGAGCGGCGACGCTGCAAACAGCATCGCTGACCCCATGAGCTCGGTCATCCGCGACTAAAGCTCCTAATCGGCGACACCTTCGCCACCACAGGGGCCCGCCAGGGCCCCTTTTTCTTGACGGAGAACCACCATGCAGCGCAAGAACGATTTCACGCTCACCGGTGCCATCGCTATCGCCCTGGTCGGGCGTC
>JBCDDI010000148.1:0-7415 GCA_039180365.1 Pseudomonadota bacterium | reverse complement strand
CTCATACCACCCGCCATACCTGGTTGGCCAAAGGAAAGCTGCCCGCCATGCGTGTTCACCGGGAAATCTCCCGCCCAGGTGAGATCATGGGACTCAACAAAAGCTCCCGCTTCGCCGCGCGCGCAGAAGCCGGCTTCCTCCAGGGTGAGCAGCACCATGATGGTGTAGCAGTCATAGAGAGAAGCGAGCCCCACGTCTTCCGGTTTCACGCCTGCCTGCGCAAAGGCCGCTTGGGCAGCGATTCCAACACCGGTCGCATCAAGAGCCGGCGCCTGCGCAAAGGATGAATGCGTAACCGACTCGCCGGCGCCCAGCAACCAGGCGGGCGGCTGCTTCGCGTCCGCCGCGCGATCGGCCGCGGTGACCAGCAGGGCCGCCGCACCCGCAGCGGGCATGACAATCTCGAGCATGTGCAGCGGCGTACAGATCATTTCCGAGGCCAGCACGTCGTCTACGGTCAGCGGCTGCTCGTGGAAGATGGCCGCCGGGTTGGCGTTGGCGTTCCGACGTTGTTCTACGGCAACCTTGGCACGCTGGGTGTCCGTTAAGCCGTATTCATGCGTGTAACGCGTCGCGATCATGGCGTAGCCGACGTTGGCCCCCACCATGCCGTAGGGCGCATCAAATTCGGCCTGCGGTGAACGGTCCCGGCTGGGCGCAATGGAGCGAGCTTTCGGTCGCTCCGCAGGTGCTTTCCGTCGCCCCCCACCGCCACCGCGCCGGCGGGTTCCTGTCAGGCAAAGACACGTATGACACATACCGGCCTGAATGGCCGCCGCAGCCCGCCAGACCATACCGGCACCGGTGGCGCCGCCAAGGTCAACAATTTCCGCAAAGGAGGGCTGCAGACCCAGGTACTCGGCCACCGTCGCAGGCACGAAACCGGGCAACCCGCCGATGGGGTGGACGATGAGCCCATCCACGTCGCCATGTTTGAACCCCGCATCGGTGATGGCCTCTGCGGCTACCTGACTCAGCAGCTCGAGAATGGTCGCTTCGCCCGTATAGCGCTGCGGGGCAAGCTCGCCGACGCCGACAACGGCCGCGGCCCCCTTCAGGGACATCAGCGCTGCCCGCCGGCCGCCTGATACTTCGCGGGAATGTCAATGTTCCAGAAACGGGCTGCATTGAGGCCGAGCACCTTCGCACGCTGTTCATCAGTCAGGTCACTCATGGTGCGCTCGATGGCGGCGGCCGAGTGCGGCCAGGTGCCTTCGTGGTGCGGGTAGTCGTTGGCCCAGAGAAAGTTGTCGATGAGATCGTGCTTCACAGCAAGATCGAGACCGGACACATCCTCACCGAAAGAGGCGTACATCTGCCGGCGGTAGTAGTAGCTCGGGGGCTCCTTGAGCTCCGGCGATACCCACATGCGGTGCTTGTAGAAACCCTCGTCCATCACTTCCAGGAGCCAGGACACCCAGCCGATGCCGGCTTCAATGGTCGCAACGCGCAGCTTAGGATGCCGTTCGAGGACGCCGGAGGCACAAAGGTTCGCCACCGGTTCCTGGCTCGCCGCACAGCAGTGCACGGCGTAGTTGATGACCGCGCCACCGGGACCCGAGGCTGCCCGGGGATCGCGACCGGTAGAAACGTGAATGGTAAGCGGGAGGTCAACGTCCTCAATGGCGGACCAGAGCGGCTCAAACTCCGGCTGGTTGTAGTTGCGCTGATCCATGCCGGTGGGACCGTACTCGGGCTTCACGGGAATCGTCAGGCCCTTAAAGCCGAGCTTCGCAACGCGCTCCACTTCTTTTATCGCAGCGTCCACATCCAGCGTGGGAATCTGCGCCATGGGCAGAATACGGTCCTGATGCGGGCCCAGTTCTTCATGGGCCCAGTCGTTCCAGGCCTGACACATGGCCATGGAGAACCCGGCATCGTTGGTGCCGAAGGCATGGATGCCTTTGTTACCAAAAACAACCTCAACGTCTACGCCGTCGCGATCCTGATCCTCCAGGCGCGACGGAACGGTGTGGCCCGTCTTGTTGCGCTCGATGTCTTCCGGGCCCCAGTCGGTGGTGTCGGTTTTTATTTTCCAGGGTCGGTTGCCTTCGGTGATGATGAAGGCCTGGCCGTCGATCACCTCCAGCCTCGGCAAGCGTTTCCGATACTCGTCGGAGATGCGCGACTTCACCCAATCCTTCGGCTCATTGGCGTGGCAATCCGATGAGACGATGAAATACTTGTTCGGATCGTCTGGCCGGGCCGTGCGCGGCCAGTCTGCCGCACCAGGAGTTTCCAGGCGCCGGCTGTGCGTGGTCTGAACTGATGGCATGAGTCTCCCCTACTCCTCCGTGCCGATCAGTATACGCGTCGCTACGCGGGTAGCACGCCACATCGTCAACGATATCCGCGTACATGGTCTGGCGCCGGGGACGCCAGCCCTGCCGTCAGGATTTCCCCGATGCTGTCGCCCGGACCTGCTGCTGCGCCCCTTCCTGACCGTAGGCCTTCAGGAAAGCCTTTTCGCCCTCCACGCTGCCGATGAGCACCATCTCGCCTTTGTCCGGAAGCGGCGTCTGCGGACGTAAGTCCGTGCGGGTTGTTTCGTATTCATCGATACCGATCACTGTACAACCGGTTTTCTGGCGGATCCCGGCTTCGCTCAAGGTCTTACCGGCGAGCGCTCTGGGTATCGGCACTTTGAAGACGTCCAGGCCTTCCGCCACCATCAGCAGATCGCTCCGCTCGAGGAGATTAAACAGCACGTTCGCGCCCATGGAGGCATAGGAGATCACCATGTCAGCACCGGCACGGTGCAGGGCCGCGACGTTACGTTCGAGCGTTGTCCGGGCAATGATCTGAATGTCAGGCCGCAGCAGCCGCAGATAGATGGTGAGATAGATGTTTGTCTCATCCTCCCGCGGGGTGATGATCACCGTCGGTGCCCGATCGATGCCGGCTGCCATGAGCACCGACTTTTCGGACGCGGAGCCGAGGACGTAGCGGTCGTCATCCAGAATGCGATCCGGCAACACTTCGACGATTCGATAGTCAATGCCGCGGTACTCGAGGGCCCGGGCCGTTGAGCGACCAACTCGACCACCACCGACAATCACCACCGGGTGCGTCTCGCCGTTGTCGGCTCGATTCTGATACTGCGCATCGAATTCCTTCAGATCAGCCGGTGCACCGGCCATGACCAGCGTCATGTTCTCCTCGATAACGGTCTGCTCCCTGCCTGTCTCGAAGGCACCCCGGGTCCAGGCTCCGACAATGCTGACCGCGGTAACCGCCTGAGCGTGGCCGAGCGTTTCACCCACGAGGGACGTTCGGCCCGCATCCACCTCGGCAATCACCAGGTCATCAATGTTGCCGACAATGTGCGCAATGCGCTGGCCGCCGCTGGCACGACGGGCAAGGGCGTTAGCCATAAGCTGAGTCAGGTTGAGGGTGCGCGTAACGCCGGCGAGCTTCAGCACATCGGCAGCGGCGGCTTCCCGCGCCGTTGCAAAGACCGGCACATCGGGCGCGATGCCACGAACGGTGAACACCACCGTTGTGTTTTCAATGTCCGGTCGGGTCGTGGCAACCATGGCCGCCGATTCGACGTTGGCCTTCCGATAGGTGTCCGGGTCGTCGAGCTCCCCGCAGATCGCCTTGATCCCTTCTTCCCGGAGCTCAAGCACGGCATCTTCGTCGGCCAGCACCACCGCGTAGGGGTAGTTGAACTGCGTCAGCCTCGCGATGAAGGCTCTCGCCACCGGGCCCGAGAAGGTCAGAATCACATGCCCCTGCATCCCGCTGGCGACGCGCCGGGGGCAGGCGGTTCGCCGACTGGGCCTGCACCCAGGGCGCGTAAACGAACTCAATGAACATGAAAGGCAGCAGCACCAGCATAAAAATGATGCCGGAAAGCAGTACGACAATCGAGAACCCCCGGCCAAGATCGCTTTCGAAAACGATGTCACCGAAGCCGAGTGTCGACATGGTCGAAAGCACCCAGTACAGACCGCTCAGCCAGGAGTAATCGCGGCCTTCGTAGACCATGACCAAGTGGAAGGCGATCGAATAGGTGACCACCAGGGCGGCAAAACCGATGAGAAAGTTCGAGAGCGCGAGAATCCGGAGTCTGACCGTGGGTCCGAGCTTGCGCAGCCTGTCCAGCTTCAACATGGGTAGGAGTATAGCCGGTGCACCATTCGATCCCGATATAGCGGCTGCGCCGGCTCCCCGGGCTGGATCTCGATGATCTGGGTGACATGCATCTGAATCGACTTGGCCCATGGCGCGAGAAACGCCTTGGCAACCGGGTAGGCTAGAGGGTGTGCGAGCAGGTCCGATGGACCTCCGAGCGTGCGATCAGCGCCCCCATGCGCTTGCAGCGCCTGCCACTGAATGGATCCCTTCCCTGCTTCGCCCGGTTGATGAAGGTAAAAAGTTGGTGGACAGCTTGGCTCCCTGGATTCGTTGGAGCCCCTGCGCAATATCGGTTGCATACCAACGGCATTTCGCAGAGCACTTACCCCAGAAACTGGAAAAGCGACAAGACAGCGCCAAAGAGACGCTTGAGCCTGCAGCATCAGCCGACATGAGCCTCTGAGCCTTTCCAAGCAAGGCATCGTCGACTTATACTTGCTGAACAGTAGCAAGTATATGTTTCGTGAACGCGGCACCTGGACAGAAAACGATGCGGACTCAAAAAGAGCGCAAGGATGACGCGGAGCGCGCGCTCTTAGACGCCGCCGAAGAACTCATTACCGAACGAGGTCTCGAAAAAACCTCTCTGGCACAGATCGGCGAACGGGCCGGCTACAGCCGCGGCCTCGTCAATCATCATTTCGGCTCGAAAAACGCCCTCCTTGCCCGCTTGTCCGAGCGTATGCAGCGGGAGTTCGCCGCTGCACACGAGGGCGGCCGGACACGAAGCGGTCTGGAAACGCTGCTCACCACGGTCGACCGCTACTTTCGGATGAAACACACAAGGGGCTCTCGCGGAGGCACCTTTTTCCAGATCTGGGCGAACGCGATCAGCAGTGAGAACAACGAGAGCTTCTCGAACACCGAAGCCATAGCCCGCGATCAGATCAAACAGATGATCACCACTGGCATTGCGGATGGGTCCATCACCTCGACGGTCGACCCGGATTCTCTGGCGCTCATCGTCATCGCCATTCTCCGGGGTATTGCGTTACAGGCGCTCATCGACCCCAAGGGCATCAGACTCATGAAGGAGCGGCATCGTGTCACCGAGTTTCTGCGCGACGCTCTGGATAACTGACTTCACGCCGACCTCCACCGCAAATACAACCACCAAGCAGGAGCATTGAGCCTTGGAAACTACACTTATCACCGGCGCCAGTCGCGGCATTGGTCTCGGTCTCACTCAGCGTTTTCTCGAGGCAGGTCACCGTGTGTTTGCCACCTGCCGAGCACCGGAAGAAGCCACGGAGCTTAAAGCGCTTGCCGGCGCCTCTGCGCTCCATATCCACCGCCTAGATGTGGTTCAGGAAGATTCTGTCGCTGCCCTCGCAGAGCGTCTTTCCAACGAGACGATCGACGTCCTGATCAACAATGCGGGCGCTTTAGGCACGCGCAAACAGTCTCTGAATCGCATGGATTACGACCAGTGGCGCCATCTCTTCGAGGTCAACACAATCGCACCCTTCCGGGTGATCAGTGCCTTCCAGAATCAGCTCATGCGTTCGGCAAATCCGCGCATCATGACGGTTTCCGCCCGCATGGCTTCCTTCAGCCGAACGGACACCGGATTTCACGCCTACCGAAGCACAAAGGCAGCGCTGAACAAGCTCATGCAGGTGCTTGCCATCGAGCTGAAAGACAACGGCATTGTCGTTTGCTCCGTACACCCGGGATGGGTCGCAACGGACATGAGTGGCGGTACCGGCGAACTGACGGTCGAGGCGTGCAGCAACGACCTGTTTACCCTTGCAGACGGACTTACCATGAATCAGTCCGGACGCTTCTGGACCTGGTCGGGTGAGGAGCTGTCGTGGTGAGACAAACGCGCGTCGATCAGTGGCTTATTATCCGTAGGCGGTCTTGTCCTTGGAAACCGAGCGCGACCAGCGAGCGCATTAACGTTACCCATCAGGGAACCGTCGTGCTTCGGCAACGAATCGCTCACCAGGGAACCCTGCTGTGATATCCAGAGAACAGCAAACCAACGTTCTCCTCCCGTCCGCATCCTGGGAGCGGGTCCGGGACGACATCCTGGCCATGGATCGGGTGACGCCGGTGCTGTTTGATGATGACCAGCTTCTTCAGGTTGATGGCTCGGCCGCCGACGCCTCCATACACATGGCCTGGCATAACTTCGAGCTGCCTCGGTCGAGCGTTCGTCCCTTTGCAAAGCTGCTGCTTGAGTCCGAGCTCCTCGAACTCGTGCAGACGGCGGCCGCAGGTCTAGACGCTCCATTTTTCAGTCAGCTCCTCGAACGAGGTGTCACGCTCTGCAACAGTGATGCCCAATCGCTTTCCATCGCCGAATACGTTGTCGCAAGCCTGTTGAACGTCTATCACGACTTTCCCGCGCGCAAGCAGCTGCAGGGAGAGCAACGGTGGGCACGGCACCCCTTCCAGGAGCTTGCGGGCAAACACTGCCTCCTAATCGGCTATGGCAATATCGGCGCAAAGATCGCGGATCGCCTGAAAGCCTTCGAAGTCTCCTTCACCGTACTTCGTCGGGAGCAGCATCCTATTGCGGGGGTCGACACCGTCGGCGGCATCGATGAGATCGAGCGGCATCTCCCCAGCGCCGATATCGTCGTGCTGGCGTGTTCACTCAACGAAGCAACGCACGGCCTTCTGAACGCGAGCCGGCTTGGCGTCTGCCGACCAGGCAGCGTCGTTGTGAACATCGCCCGCGGAGCGCTGATTGACGAGTCCGCGCTCCTCGCCGAACTCGACGGGGGCCGCCTCGCTCATGCGGTGCTCGATGTTTTTCAGGAAGAGCCGCTCCCGAAAGACAGCCCGCTCTGGGACCATACTTGCGTAACGGTCTCCGCACACTGCTCGAATTTCGGCTCAGGCCGGGAAAGACGCGGCGATGACCTCTTCCTGCACAACCTCCGCGCCTATCTGAGCGGCACGCCCTTTCGCAATCGCGTTCGGTCTTCAGGAAAGTAGGCCGCGGGAGGTCTACCCCGGATTTTCGGCGTGCACGATCCAGGTAGCAGATCCGAGGACGATGCCGGCTTCGGTGTGATGTTCTGTCAGCGCCTGCCGGACGGCGTCTTTTGCTGCGCCCGCCGTTTTCTCATCCAGCTCAGCCAGCGCCCTGGCGAGGGGACCTATCCGACCCTGTAGATACATGGCATCGTCGACGGTCCGACCGATGGTCAGATCTCTGTGTACGGCTTCTATCCGAGCATTGACGTAGCCGGATTCCCTAAGAATCTCCTCAATCCAGCTGAGATCTGCGGAGGCTGAGGCGCCGGATCCGAAGGCGCCGG
>JBCDDI010000147.1:0-7448 GCA_039180365.1 Pseudomonadota bacterium | reverse complement strand
TTGACGGCGAGCCGGTACAGCGGCGGCGCTTCCGCTTCCGGGTGTTGCCCGGCGCGCTGCGGCTCGCTGCCTGATTGAACCGCTCGCAGACGGCCCGCTTGCTATATGGTGTGCGCGTCCGGCTCACAGGGGAGATGAAAGTGACGAAGGGTGTTCTGTCGACGGGGCTGCTGCTCGGTGCGTTGCTCGGCGCCGGTATGCTGGCGGCTGAAGACTCAGCGGGGCGTTCCGATGACCTGAGCGTGTTGCTCGATGAGGGTAAGGTCAGCCTCGACTTCCGTTATCGCTATGAGTTTGTCAAAGACGACGGCTTCGACAACGACGCCAGAGCGTCCACCTTGCGCACCCGCCTCGGTTTCCAGAGTGGCGTCTGGCGGGGCTGGGACTTCAACATCGAAGTCAACGATGTCCGCCACGTGCTCTCGAACAACTTTGACTCCGGCGGCGGCTCGACCCCGGAACGCACGGGTGACTTTCCCGTGGTGGCAGATCCCAAGGGCACCCGCCTCAACCAGGGCTACATCAATTACACCGGCCTCGAGGACTGGGGCTTCAAGGTCGGTCGCCAGCGAATCAATCTCGACAATCAGCGCTTTGTCAGCTCCGTGGTCTGGCGGCAGACAGAGCAGGTTTTCGATGCCGGCACGGCGTCCTGGGGCAACGACAAGGCGGCCGCTTCTCTGACCTATGTGCAGTGGGTGCGACGGATTTTTGGTCCCAACGCACCGGCAGGCAAACAGCGTCAGGACCCGACGGTGTTACTCAACGGCGGCATCGACACGCGCATCGGCCGGCTGACCGGCTACTACTACCACATTGAAAACCGCGATCAGGCAAGCTTCTCTTCCGGCAGCATCGGAGTGCGCCTCACGGGCAATCCCAAGATCAACGATCGCTGGAAGCTCCGCTACGAGGCCGAGTACGCCAACCAGCGGGACGTTGGGAACAACCCCGTCGACTACAGCGCCGACTACCTGCATCTCGTGGCCGCAGCGCAGATTGGCGTCTTCGATTTCGGCCTCGGCTATGAGCTCCTCGGCGGCGATGACGACACCTTCGGCAACGCCGCCTTCCAGACACCCCTTGCCCTGCTCCACGGCTTTAACGGCTGGGCGGACGTGTTTCTTACCACCCCGGCCAACGGCCTTTCAGACCTGCACCTGACTTTCCAGGCTAAACCCGGCAAGTATGTCTTCCAGGCTCGCTATCACGACTTCCGGGCCGACGCCGGTAGCGATCGCTACGGCACGGAGCTCGACCTCCTTGCGACCTATCAATTCACAAAGCGTCTGCAGGGCATGCTGAAGATGGCCGTGTTCGATGGCCGACAGAACCCGGGAACGCCGAACAACTTCAACGACGTTACGAAGTTCTGGGTGCAGTTCTACTTCAAGCTCTGAGGTGTTGCAGAGTCTCCGGCGCGCGTGCGGCGCCGGGGGCGAGGTGGTTCTGCGCTGGGGGCGCCGCTGACCCGCTCAGGGGCCCAGAACCCGGCGTTCACCGCGATCAAAAGCGCCCTGCCGGAAGGCGCCGGCATCAATCTCCATGGGGGAGGCCGCGCGGCTCTCAGTGCCTTCGTGTACACAAACCCGTTCGATGATGCGCCATTCTTCGCCGCGTTTTTCATAGCGGTCGAGATAGCGTCCATACCAGGTATCGAGCTGATCTGATTCGAGGTGGAACAGCCAGGTCACACAGTAGACTTCCCCTCTGGCGGAGCTCGGGCCGTCGAGTTCAATCTGATGGTTGAAGATGCAGTGGCCGGTGGAACGGTACTTTTTGTGCGCGATCATGCAGAACTCGCAGAATTCGTGGGCATTGCCCACAAAAGCGCCGTGGTCGTCCGTGGCGTCCGGCCAGTAGGATGACTTCATCTCTTCGACATCAAGCCGATCCACGCCGCGGCTGTAGCGGTTGGCGGCCTCGCGGATGTGCTGCAGGTCTGAGAGCGCTTCGACCGAGTAGCTCATGATTTCCTCTCGTCTCTTTCGCCGGTGAGATAGCCGTCGAGCGTCCTGTGAAAGTTCCGGATGCGCGCTTCCTGGTAGTTGGCGAGAGTCTGGCCGGCTTTGAAGGAAGTCTGCATGCCCGCCCACTGGCGATGAAAGTTCTCCGTGTCCTGATCAAGAACGAAGGCCAGCGGGAAGCCTTCAACGGTGGTGTAGGAGTCTTCGATGGCGAGGTCCACGGGCTTTGCCGGTGCTGGTCTTGGGCCGTCGTCCGGCACCGGCTGCAACATCAGAATCTCGTGCAGGCAGCGGTCATGGCCCATGGGCCGGAAGCGGTAGATGAGGGGTATTGTGATGCCCGGAAAGAAACAGGCGTTCGGAAACAGGTGGTACTCGATGGAGTCGAGCATGATCGATTCACTGACCTCCGAGAGATCGACCCCCCAGGCTTGTCCCAGGCTTTCCCGCAGTTTGGCGGCGTGTTCCCCGCGCGCTCGGGCACCCTCTGGCAGTGATGCCGGGTCGTAGCCGAGGGAGCCGTAAATTTCCGCCTCACTCTGCCCGGCGAGCGGTTCGCCGCTCGACAGGGTCTGCAGAAAGCGCGTCACGTTCTCGCCGAAGATGTCGTACTGCGTGTTCGCCCAGGCGGACCGGCCGAGGCCCTCCGGATGCGTTGCCAGCACATGGAAGGCTTCGAGAAAGGCCTCCATACACATCTTCCAGTTTCCCGGTAACACTTTCCGGGTATGAACGGTGACGTAGCGGTTCTCCAGTCCCCAGTTGCTGAAGTGTTCTGGCAGTACTTCGAGATAGTCTTGCAGGGGTTTGCAGTGCTGATCAAAGTTCACGAACACAAAACCCGCCCAGCTGTCGCAGGGAATTTCCGTGAGCCCGAAGGCTTCGTCCTTTACGTGGGGAAAGTCCCAGCGGCAGGGGATCTCTTTTAAGGTGCCGTCGAGGTGCCAGCTCATGCCGTGGAAGGGGCAGCGGATGAACTGTTTGCCGCGGCCATTGCTGTCGGCGTCTGCAAACTGCATGCCCCGATGCGGACAGCTGTTCACAAAGGCACGGACGGTGCCTTCCTGATCGCGGATCAGCAGCGCACTGAGATGGCCGACATCGTAGACCTGGTAGTCGCCGGGTACGGGAATATGCTCTTCGCGACACGCCCACTGCCAGACCCGCGGCCAGAGCAGCTGCATCTCGCGTTCGTGCCAGGCCGGATCCGTGTAGCGGGCGAAGGCCAGATCGTCGTCGCCGAGGAACTCGTAGCGCTCTGCAGCGAGACCCGGATCCTCGAGGCTGCCGTCGGCGGCAAGCTGATCGCGAACGGAAGGTCCCGGGCAGCGGGCGCTCCCCGGAGCCAGCGTCGGGTCACCGGCTTCAAGGAGCGTTGCAATGACGTCTTTGCGGGAGCTGCTCATTGGGGCTCGCCCGGCCCATAGAAATCCATGGAGTAGTCCTCCGGCGCCCGGGCACCGATGATGGCGGCGGGGTTGTTCTTCAGCGCCTCGTCGGCGGCCGGCTCGGTTCTCGCCCAGTCGTTCACCTCGGAGCGGAACTGGATCCGCCAGCGGTCGTCTCTCCGGCTGTAGCGATCGAGATAGCGGCCGGAGATGAAGAGATCTTTCTCCGCACCGTCTTCGACGATCCGATGAAAGGCCTGAAAGTAGATTTCGCCGACGGCCGTATCGCCGTTAACGCGGATCAGCATCTGACCGATCAGGTGATGGTTGGCCAGGTGCGGGGTCAGCGCGCCCCGGGCAAAGTCCACGAAGTCGACGGCGGTGCCCTGGAAGAAGCCGTAGTCGACGGTGGCGTCATCGGCGAACACGGAAGCCAAGAGCTCGATATCCAGGCGATCCAGTCCGCGCATGTAGCGCCGGGATAGGTCGCGGATTTCTTCCCGGTCCAGATAGTCCTGCGTGCGATCGTTCAAACTGGTGCCCCTTCTCCTTACTCCCCGGGAAGATAGTACCTCAAGGCTCCGCCAGCGCGATGAGCCCAAGCTCGACCTCGCCCCGGTCGCTGGCGATAAACACCGACGGTCGGCTCAGGGTGATCGTGAAGGTGGCCGTGCGTTCAGCCAGGGCGCCGAGCTTAACCGCGTCCGGCCAGTCGATCTGCCAGATACTCGCCCCGGAGGCAGCCAGCGCCTCACTGTTCTGGCGCCACCAGACGGGCACCCGGCTGTTGAAGGCATAGACACTTAAGGCGTCTGCGCCGCGAGCGGCCTTCCGAAGTCGCTCCGGCGACGGCTCACCGACTTCAATCCAATGGCTGATGCGTCCGTCCAGGTGGTGGGCCCAGAGATCGGGCTCATCGTTTTCTGACAGGCCGCGGGTAAAGGTGAGTTCCGGCTCGTAGTTCAGGCAGTAGGCAGCCACTCGGACCATCATCCGTTCGATGGTTTCCGAAGGATGCTGAGCCACCGTAACGGACAGCTCCTCAAAACGGCTTCGATCGAGATCGGCCAGGTTCAGGACGAATTTGAAGATGGTCGGTTTCAGCGCCATTCAGGGGCTCCCCGCCGCAGTACTGCTGTCTGTTGCACCGCGCTTGCCTTCGAGATAGCGCCAGCCGGTGGGGGTCCTGCGGAAACGGCTGATCTCATGGAGCCGGTAGCCGCGACCGGCAAGCTTATAGCGCGCGACGAACTCAACGGTGCCCTCGAAATCCTCAGTTCCGCCGCCTTCGGTCCCGAGTATTTTCAGACCAAGCCAGCGCTGCGCTTCGTCGAGCTCGAGCCTGGCCGGTCGGGTGCTGGTGTCCCAGCTTGCGAGCAGGTAATCCGTCTCAGCCAGGGTGTAGGCCGTGTAGCGTGAGCGCATGAGCGCTTCCGGGTTTGCGGCCGGCCGGGTGCCGGCGATGACCGGCAGGCAACAGTCATCGGCCAGCTTTCCGCTGCCGCAGGGGCAGCCGTTGTCCTGCGCCTTGGACCGCTTCCGCGCCACCGTCAGCCATCGGCCAGAGTCTGGCCGATCTCACGGATATCGATGAGGGTCACGCTGATGTGGCCTGATTGCACGACGGCCTGATCGGAATCCGGTGCGGCGTCGATCTGGAAGGGCTGCAGGTCGTGATAGTACTGATCCCCGCGCTGGGAGTAGCAGCGCTCGTAATAAGTCCTGCCGAGGCGTGTGCGAATGATCTCGTCGGAGTCTGAGTGATCGGGAATGTTGAAGCTCCAGGTCACCGGGTCGCTCATGGTCAAAGCGTAGTCCTGCCAGATTGCCGGCATGAGCCGGCCTACGGCGTTTGTCATGCGGTCGAGGGCATCACGGCTGAATCGGCGCTCGCTGTACCAGAGTTTGTGATCTTCCCGACTCATGGCCTGGGAGAGGGCGATGGCAGGGATCCTCGCGATGTTGGCTTCAAAGCAGGCGCCTAGGGTGCCGGAGGCCATGAAAAAGCCGAGGCCGGTGTTGATGCCGATGTTGATACCGGAGAAGACGATATCCGGTGGCTCGTCCATCAGGTTGTGAATGGCGAGGTTCACACAATCAGCCGGCGTGCCGGATACGGACCAGGCCGCGGTCCCGTGGAGATCGATGCGGTCCACGTAAAGCTCGCCGAAGCGGGTCATGGATTTGCCTTTCCAGCTCTGTTCCTGCGCGGGCACCACCACGGTCAGATCCCCCAGCTTGCTCAGCGCCTCGATGGCCAGCAGGAACAGCGGTGAGTCATGGCTATCGTCGTTGGTGAGCAGAATGCGCATGGGTTCCGGTCCCCCCCGAAAAAGATCGAAAAGGTCGTGAGCCTAACGGATTCCCACGCCCGGTGCGTGCGCTGTCGCGCCCGGTGGGATTTGCTAGGCTCGCGGCAGTTTCGAAAGGGAGACTCAACACCGCGCGGCGCCGGAAGCAAGGCGTTTTACTGCGGTGTATCAATCCATGCTGCTCGTTGACTATGCCGCTCTCGGAGCGCTCGTTGTTTCAATCTGGATCTGGTTAGCGCCTGGCCTGCGCCTCAGGTTGCCGCTCATGGCGGTGAGCGCCCTGCTGGCGATGGCTTTCGCAACCCAGGGGATCCTCAGTGGCCGCTGGCAGCTGGTTGTTGCCTTACTGCTGGGTGTGATTCTGCTGCTCGCTGCCCTGATGGCCCTCCTGCGCGGACGTCCGGCGGCGCCGCGCAGGCCCTGGATCAGCGGTGCGCTGCTGAGTCTGTTCCTGCTGCTGGCGCTGCTGCTGCCCTGGCTGCACCCGGCCCCGCCGTTACCGGCGCCCGATGGTCCCTATGCGGTTGGCGTGCGCGATTTTGCCCTCGAAGACGATGCGCGTCCTGGGGTGTTCGCCGCCAGCGAAGATGAGCCAAGAACGCTGCTCGTGCGGGTCTGGTATCCGGCAGCATCTACGGACGGTTACCAAACCCGCCCGTACTTCACGGCAAAGGAAGCGGAAACAACGGCCGTCGATACGGGCGCACTTCTTGGCCTGCCCTTCTACTTCACCTACCTCGAGCTGGTGCAGACTAACTCCTACGTTGATGCCCCCCTGATTGATGTCTCCGAACCGCTGCCAGTGGTGATCTACAGCCATGGCTACACCAGCTTTGCCGGTCAGAACACGGCGCTGATGGAAACGCTGGCGAGTCACGGTTACCTGGTGTTCTCCGTGCAGCACAGCTACGACAGCGCGTCCGCAGTGCTTCCGGACGGGCGCGTTATCCCGATGGATCCGGAGCTTGTTGCATCTTTTGCGGAACGGGCGGAGGAGGGCGTGAGCGAAGTGATGGCGCAGGCCTTTGGCGGTGCAAGCTATGCGGCGCGGCGCGCCGGGCACATCGCCAACCGGGAAGCGATGCGGGCCGAAGGGGAGCGTATTGCGACCTTAAGCGCGCCCGTATGGCTCGAAGACCGGCGTTTCGTCCTTGATGCGTTGGCTGCGCGGGAAGTACCTGACAGCGTGCTGGAGCTGGTTCGCGCCGGGGACTTCGATGAGACCGGGCAGATGGGCATGTCCTTCGGGGGTTCCACAACCGGCGGCTTCTGCCTTGCCGACCGGCGCTGCGCTGCCGGCATAAACCTCGATGGCGGCGACTATCACACGCCCATGGGGACCCAGCAGCCGGTGCCTTTTCTGATGTTCTATTCGGACATTGACCGGGTGCTCGAGCAGTTTGGTGCAGAGCCCGGCACGCGGGGTTTTGGCTTCAATGACTTCTTCTACGAACGCCACGAGCTCGCGGGCCTGAATCCGGACATTACCCGGCTGCGGGTGCGGAACGTGATGCATCTCGGCGTTTCGGACTTCACGCTGTTTCTGCGCAATCCGCTCCGCGGCCTGCTCCTCGGATCGATCGATGCTGATGCCATGATCGCCATTCAGAACGACTTTGTGCTCGCCTTTTTCGACCGCTACCTGCGCGGTCGCGACTCCGGGTTCCCCGAGACCCAGTTTGCGCAATACGAAGGCTGGGTTGAGCCGGACAGCGCCAGCGGCGTTCGTGACTGGTGGCTTGCGGAGCATCCCCGGGAGCGCACCGTGCAGGTGCTGTTGG
>JBCDDI010000146.1:0-7480 GCA_039180365.1 Pseudomonadota bacterium | reverse complement strand
GTCAGCCGGCTCTCGAGAGAAACTTCAGAGGGCAGAACGTTGGAATAGGCGGGGAGAAGGAGAACGTCGTCGAAAGTGAGCGCGTCATCGGCGATACGCAACATTTGGGACTCCGCAAAACCGGCATTCTACCGATGTGCCCCAGGGAGTTGCAAATTGCCAGTTGCAAACCGCGGTGGCCGATCCAACATTCTCAAGCCCGGGATCTCAAGACCGGCTACACTTCCCCCATGGCCCCCGCAACCCCCCGCCAGCCAGCCGCCAGAGGGCCTGGCCTCGATCAGGACGGCACGAGCGTACTGAGTGTGAGCCAGCTTGCCCGCCAGGCCCGGCTGCTCATCGAAGAAAACCTGGGCGTCGTCAGCGTCGAAGGCGAGCTGTCTAACTTCCGGCGTCCAGGCTCTGGACACTGGTACTTCACCATCAAAGACCAGGGGGCCCAGATCCGCTGTGCGATGTTCGCCGGTCGCAACCGTGCGGTCCGCATCGCCGTGAACGACGGCCTGCAGGTGCGGCTGACCGGCCGAATGAGTCTCTACGAAGCCCGCGGCGACTTTCAACTCATCGTCGATCGCATGGAGCCTGCCGGTGAAGGCGCTCTGCGGGCTGCCTTTGAGGCCTTAAAGGCGCGCCTCGATGCGGAGGGCCTGTTTGAGGACTATCGCAAGCAACCCCTCCCCGCACACCCTCGGCATCTGACCATCATTTCCTCCCCTTCCGGGGCTGCCTTGCGTGACGTGCTGCACGTCATCGAACGTCGATTCCCGGGACTAGCGGTCACACTCATCCCGAGCGCCGTGCAGGGCGATGGCGCCGAGGCAGAGCTGGTGAGTGCCCTCGACCGTGCCGGGGAGTTGGACACCGATGTTGTGCTCCTTACCCGCGGCGGCGGATCCCTTGAGGACCTGTGGGCCTTCAACCTGGAATCCGTTGCTCGTGCGGTGGCCGACTCACCGCATCCGGTGGTTTCCGCCATTGGCCACCAGACAGACTTCGCCATGACCGACTTTGTTGCCGATCTGCGCGCCCCGACACCGTCTGCCGCCGCTGAACTGATTACACCAACCCGGACAACCCTGGCCTCAGAGCTTGGGGCCCTGCAGCAGCGCCTGCACAGAAACCTTGAACAGGAACTGCGCTATCAGAGCGCCCAGCTCACAGGCCTTGCCCGGCGGCTGAAAGACCCGGCGGCCACCCTCACTCAGCAGATCATGAAGGTCGACGATCTCGATACCAGGCTGCTTCGCGGCTGGCAGAGCGCCATGGCGGCGCGACAGGCGGCCCTCGGCAGCGCCGGAAAGTCCCTCGGACTCCTGGCACCAGCCCGAAGAATCGCCCGGGAACGTGACCGCGTTGCTGCCGCACAGCGCGATCTGCACCGGGCTATCAGCGGCAGACTGACGGCGCAGGGCCTGTCTCTCACCGGTAAGGCCCGCGCCTTAAGCGCCGTGAGCCCGCTGAACACGCTCGGTCGGGGCTATGCAGTGCTCATGCAGGCTGACGAGCACAAACCCGTAACCTCCATTGCTGATACCGCCGTTGGCGACACACTGACCGTAGCTTTAAGCGACGGCTCCCTCGAAGTGGAAGTCCGAGGCCACTCTGAGGACTCGCCCTTCGCAAGCCTCGACCCTGCGCTCACGGATGGGGAAAAGGCTTGAGAACAAGGGCACGCAGCCGCGGGCGGCTCGCATCCTGGCTGCTCGCCGCCGCACTGATGGCCGCAGCAGCTACCGCCCGTGCCGTGGAGAGTGTGCCGGGCGGAGTCTATCTGCACCCATTGCCCGAAGGGGTTGTGGCCGCCCGCTACCTGGATCGGCCGGTCATGATCTTCCGTGGTGTTGCCGTTGTTGGCATCAACCTGAATGCAACGCCGGGCACTCACTACCTGGAGCTCGAACACAGCGACGGATATCGCGAAAAGCGCACCTTCGCCGTTACCGGTAAGGCCTACACGGAGCAGCATCTCACCATCGCCAACCCGCGCATGGTGAATCCGGCGTCCGAGGACCTGGCCCGAATCCGCCAGGAAAGCGCACGCATGCGAGCCGAGTATCTACGCTTCAGCGAGGCCGGCGCATCACCCCTGCCCTTCCTGCAGCCGGTTGCCGGTCCGCAGTCGAGCTCCTTCGGCCGACGCCGGGTCCTGAACGGTGAGCGACGCTCGCCCCACAGCGGTCTCGATATCGCCGCACCAACCGGCACGCCAATACTTAATCCCGCACCCGGGGTGGTCACCATTGCCGGTGATTTCTATTTCAATGGCAATACGGTATTCGTCGATCACGGCCAGGGCCTGATCACGATGGTGTGTCACTTAAGCCGTATCGACGTCGCCGAGGGAGACAGGGTGGATCGCGGTGCGCTGCTCGGCCTCGTTGGTGAAACGGGTCGTGTGACCGGCCCACACCTGCACTGGTCTGTGAGCCTGAACGGCAGCCGGGTAGATCCCGTTCAGGTTATGGGTCTGCTCAGCGAGCAGACTGTGGACCCCTGACTCGCGGACCCAGGCTAGCGGCGGCGGTGCCGCATGACCCGTTTGCGCCGCTTCTGCTGCCGCCGGCTTAGCTCGTTCTTCTTTCCCGCGTAGGGATTCTCCGAAGTTTTGAACTCGAGCTTCACAGGATTGCCGACGAGGCGCAGCGCATCCCGGTAGCCGTTTTCAAGGTAGCGGATATAGCTCGCTGGCAGCGACCGCGTTTGATTGCCGTGAATGGCAATTCGCGGCGGATGTTCACCGGCCTTGTGCGCGAAGCGGAGTTTGATCTGCCGACCGCGTACGGACGGCGGCGGATGGGCGGTGACGAAACCGCTCAGGAGCCGCGTTAGCAGCGTCGTTCCCACCGCGAACTCACCGGCTCGGTAGATCGCCTGAACTTCTTCGAAGAGCAAGCCGACGCCGCTGCCATGCAGGGCGGAAATGTGCATAACGGGTATCCAGGGTGCAAAGGCGAGCTTTCGGTCGAGCGCCGCATTCACCTGAGCCTTCTGATCCTGCGCGAGACCGTCCCACTTGTTCACGGCAACCAGCACGCCCGCCCCGGATTCGGCGGCATAACTCAGCAGGTGCAGATCCTGATCAGCGACGTTTTCGCTGCCGTCCATGACAAGGATAACCACGTGGGCTTCTTCCATCGCCTGGAGCGATTTCACGACGGAGAACTTTTCAGCCACCCCCTCAACTCGACCCTTGCGCCGAACGCCGGCCGTATCAATGAGCAGGTAACATTCATCCTCACGCTCGAAGGGAATGGCAATGGCATCCCGCGTCGTGCCGGGCGCATCAAAGACCACCTGCCGCTCCTCGCCGAGCAGCCGGTTCGTCAGGGTCGATTTGCCAACGTTCGGTCGACCGATGATGGCCACGCGAATCCGCCCATCATCTTCGGGCTCTGCCGCCTCGTCGGGAAGGTCTTCTGCAGCGGAAGCTGCGTCCATCTCCAAGGTCGCCTCGAGATCCGCGAGCCAGGCGCGCAAATCGCCCATGCCCCGGCCGTGAGCGGCGGAGACATAGGCCGTTGCCTCCGCGCCGAGCATTGCAAACTCCGCAAGCGCCTCGGCTTCGTTGGCCCCATCCATTTTGTTCGCAACGAGCAGACAGGGTTTGTTGAGGCGGCGCAGCCGTGCGGCAATTTCTTCGTCCGCACCGGTTAGGCCATCGCGCGCATCCACCAGAAACAACACGGCGTCGGCCTCTTCAAGGGCCAGGTCGGCCTGCGCTTCCAGCGCATCCGTGAGGCCCCCAGGGTCTCCCAGCAGGCCCCCGGTATCGATCAGCGTAAAGGCGTGACCGTCAATCTCAGCGCGGCCGTAACGTCGGTCCCGGGTGAGCCCGGGGACGTCGGCAACCAGGGCGTCCCGGCGTCGGGTCAGGCGATTGAACAGCGTCGACTTGCCAACGTTCGGACGGCCAACGAGGGCCAGGGTCGGCAAACGGCCCATGTTCAGCGCACGATCACTTCCAGCGCGTGCAGGCTGCCGGAATTGCCAAGGGCGTAGAGGGTTCCATCGGCGTAAATCATCCGTGAGCGAACGCCTTTGCCATCGAGCTTGCGCCGGCCCATGAGCCGACCGTCACTCTGCGCGAGGACGTGGATATAGCCTTCATCGTCGGTCACGGCGACGTAGTTGCTGAAGGCCACAGGACTCGAGAGTTTCCGTCGGGCCAGGGCGTCCTGACGCCAGGCTTCTTCCGCGGACTGTCGGTCAACGGCAACGATGGTGTCATCTTCGTCGATGACGTAGATCTGACCGTAGCCTTCTTCGAGATCCAGGAAACTGGAAATGGGGATCTCCCAGAGCGGATTGCCATCCTGGCGACGCACACCACGCAGGTTGCCCTGATAGGCGACGGCGTAAACCATCGGGCCGTCGATGAGCGGCGTCGAATCGACGTCGACCATGCGATCAAGTTCGGACCGACCTTCCGGCAGCATCACCAGATGCTCCCAGATCGGCTCGCCGTTCTCGGCTTTTACGGCAACCACGTTGCCGTTGGCGAAGCCCGCATAGACAACGCCGCCGTCGTATACCGGTGTCGCCGTCCCTCGCAGCGTCAGGATCGGCACCTGATTGTCAGTCTCCCAACGGACTTCTCCAGTGGCCACTTCAAGGGCGATGAGACTGCCGTCGATGGTCTGAACAAAGACCAGTCCCTCCCCCACTACCGGCGGCGCGAGTACCTCGCCGTCGACGGTCCGGCGCCAGGCTTCACTGCCGTCTACCGCCGACAGCGCGATGAGTTCGCCGTTGGTGGTGCCGATGTAGACCTGACCACCACCGCTGCCCACGCCGCCGCTGACAAAGCTTGGGTCCGTCCGATCGAGCACATCGAGGCTGTTCAGGAAACCGCCGGCCTCCGCCGGGAGCTGCGTCCGCCAGCTGCGCTTACCGGTAAACCGGTCAAAGGCTTCAACCCGCCCGTAACCATCGGCGGCGTAAATCTGATCAGCCACGATGGTGGGCCGGATCCGCAGATACTTGCGGCCGAGCCCTTTGCCCACGCCCGCCTTCCAGACCTGACGGATGTTCACTTCCGGGTCGTACTTCGTGAGCTTCGCGGGCTTCAGATCTTCGTCGTCTTTCTTTTTGTCACCATCTACCCAGGGCAGCCAGGAGAACCAGCTGCAGCCTCCCAGCAGAAAAAGACAGGCGCCCGCGAGGGCGAGCTTACGCGTCATTCGCGTCCGCCGTATCGGCCACCTTGAGCTCGAGAAGCTGCGGCTGGGCATCTTCTGGTGCTGCCTCCAGGGCAGCGGCGTAGGACTCGTGGGCGAGGCGGCGCTCCCCGCGCGCCATGTGGATGTCGCCCTTAAGCTCCTGGACCTGCGAGCGAAGTCCGGCGCTGCGTACGTCAGCCAGTCTTGCCAGAGCGGCTTCGGACCGGTCGAGCTGCTGTTCGAGGCGGGCCATGCGAAGGCGGATGATGTCCGCAAGACTGTCCTCCCTGACCACGGCAAGGGCCGCTTCGAGAGGCTCAAGAGCGCCTTCAAAGTCTTCCTCAGCGCTTTTCCGCTGGGCGTCGCGCAGCAGCACGAGTGCATGATAAGTGGTTCCGGAGTGCTCGGCTGCGAGGGTTTCCGCAATGGTCTCCTGCTCCGTTCCCGTCGCCTCAAGATAGGCCACGTAAAGGTCCGAGGCGGCTGCCACTTCCGCGGATCGAGACTCGCCGTACCAGTTCCAGCCCACGACGCCGACCACCGCAAGCGCTACGGCACCAGCCAGCATGAGTCCGTTCTGTTCCCACCATTTCTTCAGCCTGTCGAGCTGTTCTTCGTCGGTCAGATAATCTGACACCGAAACCTCCTATTCCGTTCGTTCCGCCGCGAGCCAGGCAATGGCTTCCGCCAGAGCCAGCGTCTGCTGTTCTCCGGAGCGCAGCGCCTTGACGGTGACGACTCCCGCAGCTTGTTCATCCTGGCCAACGATCAGTGCCCAGGCCGCACCGCACTGATCGGCCTTTTTCAGCTGGTTTTTCAGTTTGCCGCCGCCGGCGTGGACGCGGATTCTGAGTTCTGGCATCGCCGCGCGCAAGCTGCCGGCGAGCTCGTAAAGATAGCCTTGTGCCTCGGCAGACAGCGCACAGCCGTAGACGTCCGCCGGCGGGCGCGTCGGTGCGTTGTTGAGTTCGTAGAGCAGGAGGGCCCGTTCCAGACCAAGGGCAAAGCCCGCCCCGGGCGTTGCTTTACCGCCGAGCTGTTCCACAAGCCCGTCATAACGTCCACCGCCGCAGATTGTGCCCTGTGCGCCGAGATCGTCGGTGATCCATTCGAAAACCGTGCGGTTGTAATAGTCGAGGCCGCGAACAAGTCTCGGATTCTTCACGTAGGGAAGGCCAAGGTTGTCGAGGAGCGCTGTGAGTCCCTCAAAGTGCTCGATGGAGGCTTCATCGAGGAAGTCGCTGAGGTTCGGTGCGCCTTCGAGGACACGCTGGGTACCAGCGTCCTTCGAATCGAGGATGCGCAGCGGATTGGTGGTCAGACGGCGCTGGCTGTCTTCGTCAAGGTCGGCCTCATAGCGGCTCAGGTAGTCAACGAGGGCGCTCCGATAAGCGGCCCGGTTGTCACTCGAACCAATGCTGTTCAGCTCGAGGCGGACCCGGTCCTCGATGCCGAGGGTTCGCCAGAGGTCGCGGCAGAGCAGCAGCAGCTCCGCATCAACGTCGGGACCTTCCATCCCGAACGCCTCGGCGCCAATCTGATAGAACTGCCGGTAGCGTCCTTTCTGCGGTCGTTCGTAGCGGAACATGTTGCCGCGATAGAAAACCCGCTGGCTCTGGTTGAACAGCAGGCCGTGCTGCTGCAGGACGCGCACACAGCCGGCAGTTCCTTCCGGCCGCAGCGACAGACTCTCTCCGTCGCGATCGGCAAAGCTGTACATCTCTTTCTCAACAATGTCCGTTGCTTCACCAACGCCGCGGGCAAACAGCTCCGTAAACTCGAGCAGCGGCAGCTGCACCTCTTCATAAGCGTAGCCGTCGAGGACGGCGACAAGGCGGGATTCCACGTCGCGCCAGCGTCGCCCTTCGTCCGGCAGCACGTCGCGCATGCCGCGAATCGCCTGAACCATCGCTACTCTCCCAGCACCACGTTGGCGACGTTGTTGCGCGAGTAGCGGTCCAGGGGAACGCTCTCTCCGTTAAAGTCGAGGCTCACGCCCGGCGCGTAGCCGAGGAGAATGCGAAAGGGGGCACGCCCCGTGAGCACAAGCGTTGCCCCGGCACGGTTGAGATCGCTGTAAAGGTTCTCACCCTCCGCATTCCTGACCTCCACCCAGCAGTCCTCCGAAAAGACGAAACGCAGCTCATCATCACCGAACTCGGTAATGCGACGTTCCCGCAGCGTTGGTACCGGGGCCGCCAGCGTTGGCTCTGGCGCCGCGTCGTCGCTTATCTCCGAACCAGCATCCGACGGAGCCGCCGGCACAGCCGGATCCTGTTCTGCGGGGTCAGCGACGGGGTCGGCTGCAATAGTTGCGCCTG
>JBCDDI010000145.1:0-7487 GCA_039180365.1 Pseudomonadota bacterium | reverse complement strand
GGAGAAGGCGAAGGCGAGGGTCAGGCGCTGGCCGGCGGTGAGGGCGAAGGCGGCGAGGGCGAAGGCGGCGAAGGCGAGGGCGAAGGCGCGGCCACTGAAGGTGCCGATCTTGCGACCGACGACGCAGCCTATCTCACACAGCTGGGACTGATCCGCGGACATTTAGCGGTGGGCTACGCGCTCTATCAGCAGGAACTACCGGAGCTGGCAGAAACGCACATGAAACATCCGCAGGCGGAGATCTACACAACCATTGAACCGGCTTTCACGGCGCGCGGCTGCGATGGTTTTGGCGCAGGTCTCACCGAGCTCACCGCAGCTGTTACGGAACGCATGTCTCAAGGCGACGTCACGACCGCCTACGAAGGGCTGATTGAGGGTATTGGGCGCTGCGAAGGGGTCGCCGCGACGGATGATCCTGTGGTTATAGCCGGTGTTATTGAAGGTCTGCTGCGTACCGCAGGCGTTGAGTACCAGATCGGCGTGATCGATGGCGCCATCGACAATCTCCACGAGTATCAGGATGCCTGGGGCTTTACCCAGGTTGCCGGCGACCTTGCTCGGTCTTCGGCCTTCGCCGCTGATCCGACGGCGACGGCCGTGGCCGCGCAGCTGCAGACGCTGATCGACGGCCTTGAGCCGCTCTGGCCCTCGCTGAATCCTGAGGGCGCCGTGGAAGGCGAAGCTGCGCAGCTCTTCGGTGCTGCGGCCCAGGTTGAGATCACGGCGCTGCCGCTGCAGCGCTGACGGCGTCCCGGTGGAGTGACCGGCAAAGAAAAAACGCTGAACCGCAGAGACCTCGTTCTTTTCTCGGTTTCTGCGATCCTCCTGCTCGATACGCTCGCCGCCGGCGCCGTTACGGGTCCGTCGGTCGTGTTCTGGTGGGTCTTCCTGGGTCTGGTCTTTTTCATCCCCTTCGGGCTCATGAACGCGGAGCTCGGCTGCACCTTTCCAGAGCAGGGCGGCATCTATGCCTGGGTGCGGGATGCCTACGGAGAGCGCTGGTCAGCGCGGGTTACCTGGAGCTACTGGATCAACATCGCCGTCTGGCTGCCGGCGATTTACATCCTCTTTGCCGGCATGTTCTCTCAGCTCTTCTCCCTGTCGCTCTCCCTCACGGCACAGATTGCGATCGGGATTGGCCTCTGCTGGCTCACCGTTGCCGTTAACGTGATGGCCCTGGAGGTGGGCAAGTGGGTGCCGAACCTGGGTGCCTTCATCAAAATGGTGGCCTTCAGCGTCATCATCATCGGCGGTCTCAGCCTTGGTTTCTCTGCCGGCAGTGCCAACGCCTTCACGCTTGAATCGGTGCTGCCGAGCTTCGGTGACTCTTTCGTTTACCTGCCCGCGCTCATCTACGGCATGTTGGGATTCGAGCTCGTCAGCGCCAGCAGCGAGGAAATGCAGGATCCCGCTCGGGATGTGCCCTATGGGATCTTTGTGTCCGGCGCCATCATTCTCACCGGCTACACGCTGGCAACCGTGGCAATCCTGATCGCGCTGCCGGCCGATGACATCGACCTGGTGGAAGGTCTCATGGATGCGCTCTTTGTGTTGCTGGGGGATTCGAGCTTCGGTCGCGGTTTTGCGGTTGTGCTCGGCGTTGGCGTGCTCTACACCTTCTTCTCTAACGGCGTGACCTGGGCGCTGGGCGGTAATCGAGCGATGGCGGAAGCCGCTCAGGCCGGGGAGATGCCCGCGCTCCTCGGCCGCGAAAGCGCCCGCGGCACACCCCTCGGTGCTGCTCTTGCCCTCGGTGTTGCCTGCACTGCCGTTCTGCTCGTTTACGGCTATCTCGCGGGGTCGAATGAAGATCTGTTCTGGGCGCTCTTTGCCTTCAGCGCCGTGCTCTTCATCTTCCCCTATGCGGTGCTGTGCCCTGCCTTTCTCACCCTGCGCGCGAAGTACCCGGAGGTCCTTCGGCCTTTCCGCGTGCCCGGCGGCAATGGCATCGTTCGATTCCTCGCGAACTGGTGTATGGGCGTTCTGGTCGTCACCCTCGTGCTTTTCTGCTGGACCCCGGACGGTGGGATTCAGTGGCCGGTGGTGATCGGCTCGGCGGTGTTGTTCCTGCTTGGCGAGGTGGTCATTCGCCTGAATGAGCGGCGTGTCGGCGCCGCTGCACCTCAGGCGACCCGCAGCCCCGGTGCCCGGTAGTCCGTTGCCCCCGGAATGTAGGTGGCGACCTTCGGTGCCGCCGTGACGAGGACGCACAGGTCACGAACACCGAGACTCGCCGCGTTGTTCTCCATCACTTCGGCCAGTTTGCTGACCCGCCCGGTGCTCGTGATACAGCGCAGCACGCTGTATTCCTCGTTGATGCGGGCACCGGCGAGGTGTTCTTCGGCGTGTCCGGCCAGCTCCGCGAGCAGGCGACCGTGATGCACGTTCAAACCCGGTGCGCCAGCGTCGAGCAGTAGATCCATCACCGTGGCCAGATCATCGCGATTGACGATCGTTGTCAGGCAGCGCTGATCTTCCAGCGTTGAAGCCTGTGGTCTAAGACCGATGCCGGCGCTGCGGCCACCAATGCCCACGTCCGCTACGGCCTGATCCCGCCAGTGTGTGTGTCCCGCCAGATGATCGATGGCGTTAATGATCTGCTGCATGTTGGCGGCGTAGTGGTGATGCGAGAAGCGGCTTGGCAGGTTGAAGAGGCCACGATCTGCATCCTGCCGGTACATGAAACCGCGGCCCGGCAGATGCAGCTGGCCCGCAGCAGCCATAGCATCGAAGATGTCTTCGGCGTCGCCTTCATCGGCGATCACCGTCAGCACTTCCTTCTCCGGCTCCTTTGTTATCCGCAGCCAGCCAAGGCGATCGCGGATACCGCGGCCTTCGCTGTAGTAAACGATGGGACCATGGGCGCCGGCAGCGATGGCGGCGCGGCTGACCCGATCAGAGAGACGGTGATCGACAATGCAGTGGATGATCGCCAGACGGCCGGCCATGGATTCGTTCGCCGTCGCCGATGGCGTTTCCTGCCAGCAGTGGTAGCCGTCGCCGAAATAGCTGTGCTCACAGGGGATGGAGAACACGGCACCCGTTGCCTGCTGATGCAGACGCGCGACCTCGACAATTTCGTCAACAACCGCGGGCGCATCCTGCTGGGGCACGATGGCGCTCAGCGCCGTACGTTCCGGGCTCACCGCCGGCAGCCAGCGCTTCCACCAGTGGTCGTGAAGCTCGGTACCGCGGGCGGTCCAGGCCAGAAGGTTGGCACCGGCTCTGGAGGTGACCGCCGCAACGGTGCGCTGGGCGCTGGCCACAGGCATGACGGCGGTGATGAGGGCGCTGTCTGCATTCTGCTTGAACATCAGCCTGCCTCCACCGGTTGTTCGTTGCGGAATCCGTGGGCCGGTGCCTCGGCCGATTCAAGCTCCCGGGCTCGGGCCTCAACGTGTTGCGTATAAAGGCCCACGGTGAGAACCGTCATGATCGGGCCCACGGAGGCGAGGGCAAGAATGCCGAAACCGTCGCTGACGCCGGGTACGTTGGCGCCAATGCCGAGGCCCATGGCGAGAACCAGCGGCACGGTGATCGGTCCGGTTGTTACTCCAGCACTGTCCCAGCTGAAGTTCACAAAGCCGTCCGGGGCGAGCCAGGTCAACACCAGAACGACGCTGTAGGACGGTGCGAGCAGCCAGAACAGAGGGAGGCCGTAGGCCATGGTGACGACACCGGCGCCAATGCCGAGACCAACGCCGATGGCGACGCTCTGCATGAGGAGTTTCTTCGGGAAGGCGCCGACGGTGATTCGCTCGACGGTGTCGCCGAGGGCGTTAAGCGCCGGTTCTGCGAGCGTTGCGCCGTAGCCGAGAAAGAAAGCGAAGGCAACGGCGAGGAGCTTGCCGATGTCCGGCGTATCCGTCAGCGGTGGCAGAACGCTCTCGCCACCCCAGGGGACGATGGAGGCGAAGGTCAGCGGTATGTTGCTGCCGAGCTGTCCGCCGAGAGGTGTCAGGCCCAGGGCGATGCCGAGACCGAAAAGGCACATGCCACCGAGGGCAAAAGCAACGCCAATGCCAACGTCGGAGCCTTGCGCGAGACGCTGCTTCAGCACCAGCCGCAGCACCACGTAAAGGAACAGGCACAGCGGGATGATCGCCCGGAAAGACTCGAGAAGCGCCTGCTCGAAGCGTTCACCTAACGACTGCTCCTGATCCCAGAGCGTATCCGTGACGAAGGTCCACTCCGGCGTATGCGTTTTACGGATGACGATTTCAGGCGCGTCAAGAACGATGACGCCATCGATGAGCCTCGGCATCCCGCCCCGGAAAGTGATTTCGTGTCCTTCCGGGAGTTCGCCGGCGGCAAGGTACCGATCAAACTCAGCCGCGCTGATGCTGTCCTCTTCGTTTCTGGATGAGGTAGTCGAGGGTTCTGTCTGTGCATCCTGCTCGGCGAGGACCACGGAACCCGTGTAGTTGGGCGCACCGACATAGTCGTCGCGCACGTAGTGAACGAGCGCGAGAATGAGCACTGCCAGGATCGGGAAGAGGGACGCCAGCGTCACAATCCCGAAACCCGAATGCCCACCGCTGCCCGAACCGGAACTGACAACCCGACACACGCCGATGCCGAGGGCGAGGACCAGCGGCACGGTGACCGGGCCCGTGGTCACCGCACCACAGTCCCAGGCAAGACCGAGGACGTCGTTCAGCACCGGAATGCGGCTGAATAAAAAAGAAAGCGCCAGCAGGGCAAGGACCATGGGGATTGCCAGGACCTTCAGAGGCCAGGCGTAAAAGAAGCGGAGCACGCCAAGCATCACGGCGATGCCAACGCCAATGGCAACGGCACCAACAAGCTGACTCGAAAAGTCGTTCAGCAAACTGTAGAGCAGAGGCGCTTCCTCAGGCAGAACGCCGGCCCCGGCGGCTTTGAGGACAGCGATGGCTGGCTCCGCGAAGGTCGCGCCAGCGCCGAGCAGCACAGAGAACGCCAGTATCACCGGCATCTTCGAACTCTTCGGCAGCACGCTGCCGATCACTTCGCCCAGCGGCATAAGCCCGAGGCGCAGCCCTTCCATAAAGAGCATCAGGCCGAAGATCACCACCAGGATACCCACGGCGATCATCGCCGCGTGCACGAGCGGTAACTGCAGGATCAGCAGCTGAAAGAGCACCAGGTAGGCGACGATGAACCACACGCCCTCCACCTGATCCACAAAGTGGCGTTTCACATAGGGCAGCAGTATGCGCAGGGTGTCTCGGACACCGAGATGCATTCTCGGTCGGTTGTCGAGCTCGGCCATGAAGGCTCCGGATAATCCTTTTCCGGCCTTCTCATCGGCCCCCGGTCAGCTGGGTTTAGGCTTCCGCGCCGGCTGGTGCCGGAACTGTGCGCTGCATCACGTCCTTTCATCCTTGATCGGCAGACTGCGGGCAAAGGCTTCCGCCTGCGCCCAATCGGTGTATTCGTAGCCGAGACTGGTATCGGTGTCGCCGCCGGCGGCTCGGGCGATCATCTGCATGATTCTCTTCATGGAAGCCGTTCGCTACCTTTGCAAGGCTCATCCCTTTGCGTCAACCTCAAGCGAAAACCAGTCGACCGTAAATCAAGCAGGTCGAGCATCTGAGCCGGGAGAGATAGATTTTGATGCGTTCAGCATTGCTTACCTTTTTCCTGTTTACGTCCGGCGTTAGCGCGTTTGGTGCCGATGAGTTCATCGACTTAAGCGATCCAACGGCGGGCTCACTGAATGGCCTGGCCCAGGCTGTCAGTGCCGATGGAAAAGTGACCGTTGGCACGTTGCGTTTCAATAGCGCGTTTCGATGGTCTGCGGATACGGGGACGCAGGCACTGGGATCGACTATGGGTGGTCGATTCAGCGGAGGCGGTGCGCTTGATGTGAGTGGCGACGGCAGCGTTATCGTCGGCTGGAGCACAGAGTCTTTTAGCAACAGCCAGGCTTTCGTCTGGACTGAGCAAACGGGGATGGTCGGGATTGGGCGCTTACCGGGAGACGCGCGTAGCATTGCGGAAGGAGTCAGCGCAGATGGACAAGTGGTTGTGGGGACCTCGACCGAACTGCGTGGCAGTGTGTTCCTCAGCAGTCAGGCTTTTCGCTGGACAGAATCTGGTGGCATGGTGGGCTTGGGTGACCTTGAAGGTGGGGAGTTCGGCAGCCGCGCCACAGCGGTGAGCGCGGATGGCTCCGTCGTAGTGGGTCAGGGCCGCTCGGACAGAGGCTTCGAAGCGATCCGCTGGACCGAGGAACTGGGAATGGTTGCGCTCGCTGATCTTCCGGATGGGCGGCAAACCGCTTTTGCGAGTGATGTGAGCGCTGATGGACAGGTCATTGTCGGCAACGCCCGGGCGGTCACCGGCCCAGGACTGGAAGCATTTCGTTGGACAGAGGACGGCGGGGCTGTTGGCTTGGGAGATCTGCTTGGCGGGGAGTTCTACAGCGCTGCGTTTGCAGTAAATGCGGGAGGAAACGTAGTTGTTGGTCGGAGCGTTGATGCGGCCGGCGATCAAGCTTACCGGTGGACAACTGCCAATGGTATGCAGACGGTTGCGGACTGGTTGGCGGAAAGTGACGTCACTTTGGAGGGTTGGCGGCTCACGACAGCAAACGACGTCAGCGCGTTTGGGGATGTTGTGGTGGGCGTTGGTTTTAATCCGGACGGAGAGTTCACCGGGTGGATAGCCAGGGTAGGCAGTGGACTGATTGGCACAGAGTCGTTCACTGAAAGCCTGGCGTTGAACGAATCACTCATCTCTCACGGCAGGTACCTGACCGGATTAGTGCTGAACGGCTCTCATCACAGACCGCTGCTGATGACCAGGTTTGGTGACGCTGGTGGTTGCGCCTGGGCGACGGGAGACTTTTCTCAGGACAACCTTGGTGTGGAGACCGATACTGCGATTGGAGAAATAGGCGTCTGCACGGATCTCATTGCTGACAATCTCAGGATCGGTCTTGGTGTAGGCAGAAGTGAAGTTGAGCAGCAAGTTGCCTCTTTTGGTAACAGTCGTACCGATGGTAACTACGTTGTGGGAGAGATAGAGAAGTTCCTGGGGCCAACTGCACTGGTGTCTTTAACGCTGCTGTATGGATCTCTCGACTCGGAGCTGAAGAGAGAGTATGACAACGCCGGGATGGCAGTAGTATCAAACGCCCAAACGACGTACGAGGTCAGCAGCGCTCGGATCCGCCTCCATGCGGTAGATGTCTTCAACTCCCGGAGAGTCACGATTACGCCGCGCGCTGCGTTCACCTTTGCGCGATACGAGGTCGACCCATACTCAGAAACAGGTGGTGGGTTTCCAGTAAGCGTTGAGGGTCAGAAGCAGTATTCTCGTGAAATGAGGGTTGGTTTGGATGTTGGATACGCAGTCACATCAAAGCTGAACCTGTTCGGGATGCTGGAGGGTGTCGGGGAGTTTGAAAATTCGCCTTCGGATTTAAGGGGAGAAGTTGGGGGCCTGTTTGGCTTTCAGCTTGAATCGGAGTCAGGGCCGAAGGCCTGGGCACGAGC
>JBCDDI010000144.1:0-7508 GCA_039180365.1 Pseudomonadota bacterium | reverse complement strand
TGCTCCTTCAGCCAGGAGAGGGTGAATTTCATCGGTCCGTCCTTCGCCGCCTCGGCGCGTTTTAGCCGCCGGGTCGGCGATGTCTACAGGGAGCGGGGAGGAGGCCCCGGATCAGGTCCGGGGCGGGTGCGCGCTTGCGGCGCAACTTCGGCGGATGGCGGGCTGCTGGTTGCTGAAGGCATCGACGCGCCGATGCAGGCGCACGCCGAGGGCCAGGTCGCCGGGCATGGCTTCCGGCACGCGGCCCTTGATGAAATCGCCTAAGAAGCCGCCAGCCAGCAGGGGGCTTGCCCGATCGGTGCCGGCTGCCGCCTCGTGGCCAATGAGGCAGTGGGCGAGAAAGTTCATTTAAGGGCCAGGTAGTCTTCCAGGAAGGCGTCGAAATCAACGGTGTCTGCGGCTTCGACTTCCTGCTGCCGTTCTATGGAGTCGCTGGCCAGGCGCTGATAGTGACTGAGCGCCGAGTCCCGGAGCGGATGCTCGTCGAAGTAGCCCTTGTGCGCGATGGACTGGTTCATGGTGAAACGGAAGTAGGGGATCTGCTGGCTGCGCATGATCTCGAGCATCCGCGCTGAGGGGGTCAGTGTCGCATCGTTCAGCTTCGCAACCTGCTGCTCGAGGCTGTAGCTATAGAGGTCGTTACCGGCTTGCTGGTCGAGCAGTTCGGCGAGCGGTTGCAGATCCTCGAGGATTTTCTTCGCCCAGGTGACCATGGGAATACTGCCTTTCAGGGTCGCAAGCTCAAGGCCCGGTTCCCGACCGCGTTCCACCACCGCCAGCTGGTTCTCTCCCATGATCGCCGACTCCTCGCGACTGTCCGGCGGTGACTCGAGGAGCAGGCAGTAAAGCAGAAACAGGTTCACGAAGCGGGCCTCGACGGCGTCGATACCGGCCGGCAGGAACGGGTTCAGATCCAGACAGCGCACTTCCACATATTCAACGCCGCGGCTTGTCAGCGCTGTTAAGGGGCGCTCGCCGCGCTTGATGGGGCGCTTCGGTCGGATGGTTCCGTAGAACTCGTTTTCGATCTGCAGGAGGGCCGTGTTCAGCTGCCGGTACTCGCCATCCACCTTCACACCAATGGCTTCGTAATCCGGATAGGACGTGGTGAGCGCCTCGCGCATGGACGCGGCGTATTCCTCGAGGCTGTTATAGGAGATGTGCAGCGACGACTGCGCGTCAGACTGGTAGCCGAGGTTGCCCATACGCAGGGAGGTGCCGTAGGGCAGATAAAGAGAACCTTCATCAAAGACATCGAGGCGGTGCGGCTGATCTTTGACGAAACTCTTGCAGATCGCCGGAGAGGCTCCGAACAGATAGATCAGCAGCCAGGAAGTCCGGCGGAAGTTGCGGATCAGGCCGAAATAGCTCTCTGTCTGAAAATTCTGCCCGGGTTTAGCGCCCCGGCTCTCGGCGAAGGGCACCCAGAAAATCTCGGGCAGGGAAAAGTTGTAGTGAATGCCGGAAATCGTCTGCATAAGGCGGCCGTAGCGGTGACCGAGACCGAGCCGATAAACGGTTTTCGCCATGGCGATGTTCGAGCTGCCGTAGCGGCCGACGGGGATGTCTTCGTCCTTGCCGAGAATGCAGGGCATGCTGCCGGTCCAGAGCAGTTCCTCACCCATGTTCTCGTACACGTAGCGGTGCACGTCCGTGAGCTCTTCGATGGCCCGTTCCGGATCCGCGTGCACGGCAGTGATGAGTTCGAGCTGCGCCTCGGAAAAGTCCGTGGTGATGTTTGGATGAGTGAGGGGTGAACCGAGGTCAGCCGGGTGTGGCCGGTTCGACAGCTGACCGTCACCGGTAACCCTGAGGCTCTCTTTTTCGATACCGCAGCACAGGCCGTCGAGCAGTCGCGGTTGTCCGATGAGGAACTCAGGCAACGTGAGCGTAGATGGCACCGAGAAACTCCTCCCCGAGACAATCCGCGGCCGGGATGCCCCCGACCGCTGCGGCGGAGGTTAGCTAGAAATCGCTCGTCGGGCCAGCGGCGACGATGGCCTCGTCGACTTCGTATTTGGCGAAGTTCTCGATGAACTTGCCGATCAGCAGCCGTGCGGATTCGTCGTAAGCGTCCTTGTCCGTCCAGGTGTTGCGCGGATTCAGGAGCGCATCGTCCACGTCCGGAATTGAGGTCGGGATCTCGAGGTTGAAGCCCGCCAGGTGCTCCGTGGCGACGCCGTCCAGGGCGCCGGACTGGATGGCATGGATGATTGCCCGCGTCGTCGGAATGCTGTGACGCTTGCCGACGCCGTAGCCGCCGCCGGTCCAGCCGGTGTTCACCAGATAAACCTGTGAGTCGAAGTCCTCAATGCGCTTGATCAGCAGATCGGCATAGACGCCGGCCGGCCGCGGGAAGAAGGCGGCCCCGAAGCAGGTGGAGAAGGTGGTTTTGAAGGCTTCCGTGGAGCCCACCTCCGTCGAACCCACCGCTGCCGTGTAGCCGGACAGGAAGTGATAGGCGGCCGCTTCCTTCGACAGGACAGAGACCGGCGGCAGTACGCCGCTGACGTCACAGGTCAGGAAAATCACCCGCTTCGGCTCACCGCCGCGGTTGTCGTCGACCTTCGCTTCGATGTTGTCTCGCGGATAGCAGGCACGGGTGTTTTCCGTGAGCGTGGAATCCGCGTAGTCGGGGACCCGCGTTTCCGGATCGATGACCACGTTTTCGACGATGGCGCCGAAGCTGATGGCATCGAAGATCACCGGTTCGTTCTCCCGGGTAAGGTCAATGCACTTCGCGTAGCAGCCGCCTTCGAAGTTAAAGACCGTGCCTTTGCCCCAGCCGTGTTCGTCGTCGCCGATGAGGAAACGCTCCGGGTCGGCGGACAGCGTCGTCTTGCCGGTGCCGGACAAACCGAAGAACAGAGTCACGTCGCCGTCTTCACCGAGATTGGCGGAGCAGTGCATGGGCAGCACGTCCTTCTCGGGTAGCAGGAAGTTCAGCACGCTGAACATGGACTTCTTCATTTCACCCGCATAACGCATGCCGGCGATGAGCACCTTGCGCTGGGCAAAGTTAAGCATGACGGTGCCGTCACTGTTGGTGCCGTCGCGCTTGGGATCGCAGACGAAGCCCGGGGCGTTAACGATCTGCCAGACCTGCTTGTTGTGCGGGTTGTAGTGCTCGGGCGTGATAAACAGGGCGCGGCCGAAGAGGGCGTGCCAGGCGTATTCCGTGGTTACCTCGATGGGCAGGTAGTGCTCGGGATCCGCTCCGACGTGCAGGTGGGAGACAAACGTTTCCCGATCTTCGAGATGAATCTGCACGCGCTCCCAGAGCGCATCGAAGACGTCTGGTGCCACGGGCTGGTTGATGTCGCCCCAGTCGATGGCATCGGAGGTGGACGGCTCGTCGACGATGAAGCGGTCCTTCGGAGAACGGCCCGTGCGCTCGCCGGTGCGAGTCACGATGGAGCCGTTGCTGGCGAACTGTCCTTCTCCGCGGAGTACGGCGATTTCTGCGAGTACGGCGCGGGAAAGGTCGGTGTGCGTGGTTTTCTTCGACGTAGTGTCGATATCTACGGCCATGGCGTGCTGTCAGTCGTCCCAAAAGAGCGGCGCATTATGCCAGAGCGTTTTACTCTGGCATATCGCCAAGATGTCAGCGCCTTGAGCGGCCCCGGAAGATCCTGAAACAGCTCCGAAGGAACGGAAAAAACCATATAAATCAGTGTATTGGCGGGGCTTCCGGTTCGAAGAGGAGGTGCACGTCGATGGCGTCAAAGCGTTGCTCGGCGCCGCAGATCTCACAGGTCACCAGGATCTCCCCCGGCGCTTTTGGCGGGGCGTCTTCCTCGAGGAGCTCGAGGAGGTCCTCGCGACTGAACGCCTTCAGCGTGTCCCGGGTTTTTTCGCGGTTGCAGGTGCAGCTGAAGCTTAAGGCCCGGGGCGGTTGCACGGTCAAGGCGTGCTCGGCGTAGAGCCTTGCCAGCAGCGTATTCGGATCCAGTTCCGCAAGCTCTTCACCGGTCACGGTGCTTGTGAGGATGCCGATCTCTTCCCAGAAGGCTTCGTTCTCATCGAGCTCGATCTCCGTGGCGTCGTCCGCATCCGGCAGCCGCTGCAGCAGCAGCCCTGTGACGCTCTCCGCGCTTCTGGCGAAGAACAGCCGCGTTGGCAGCTGCTCGCTCTCCTGGAAGTAGCGCTCGAGGTTAGCGGCGAGGGTGTCGTCCAGGATGCCGACCATGCCCTGGTAGGGCTGCTCGGCGTTTGCCGGCACCAGAGTTAGAGCCAGCTGGCCATTGCCGAGCAGTGCTTTCATGGAAGAGGAAGCTGGCGGGATCAGCCCTTCGGGCCAGCGCGCGATGCCGCGCAGCAGGTGCTGACTGCGACATTCGGCGAGCACTGTCGTCAGCGGGCCGGCACCGCGTGATTGGAGCGCTACGGCGCCTTCGAATTTGATGCCGTCGGCCACAAGCGCCACGGCCGCGAGCATCTCTCCGAGTAAACCGGAGACGTTCTCCGGATAGTTCTGCCTGTCATTCAATTCTGCGAGTACGTCTGTCAGTCGCACCCACTGGCCGCGCACGGGTCCGCGTTGGAAGCTGAAGCGATGAATGGTGTCGTGCGGCGCCTTCACTCGGGCTCCTCTTTCAGTTTGCGCAGCTCCCTGCGGTCGCGCTTTGACGGGCGTGCGGCCGGTACCGAGAGGCCGGCCCTTTCCATGCGCCGTCGCGCCACTTCCGTTTCCCGCCGCTCAATGGATGCCGTCGTTTCCTCGTACAGGCCTCGAGCGATGGTGGCGTTGCCCCGCTGCTCGGACAGGGCGGTCACCATGACGGTCTCCGCCGTCCATCCCCGGCGGATGGTCAGGCAGTCGCCGACGGCGATCTCTTTGCTGACTTTCGGTTTGCTGGTGCTGCCGCTTTCTGTCCGGTCCTGATGAAAGTCCACCTTGCCACCTTCGATGGCGGCCTTCGCCTGGGCGCGGGTTTTGAAGAAACGGGCGGCCCAGAGCCAGCGATCGAGACGGACACCGCTCATTACCGGCCAGCCTCTTCGGTCATGAGCTCGCGGAAATCCGTGACCGCCCGATGCGCGAGGTCTGCCCGCTCCGGCTGCCCGGAGTCCGGCTGGGCGATGGTGAGCACGTGGCCGATACCGAAGCGCTCGGCCGAGTGCAGCACGTCGGCGTTGTCGTCGATGAGCAGCGTCCGCGAAGGTTCGAAGGGGTGCTCGGCCATGAGCGCCAGCCAGAAGTCTTCCGACTCCTTTGGCGCACCGTAGTCATGGCAGGAAACGACGGCGTCGAGGCGTTCGCAGAGGCGTGCGGCCTTCTCCTTCACGGCGAGAGAGCCGCGATGGGCGTTGGTGACCAGCACAGAGCGGCGGCCCAGGCGTTTGATGTGGGTCAGAAAGTCTTCCGCAAAAGGCCGGTAGGCGATCAGATGCGTAAGCTCCAGATGCAGGGCATCAATGTCGAGGCCCGTGAACTCCGCCCAGTACTCGAGGCAATAAAACTCAAGGCGCCCGCGCGTCTCGCCCATATGGGCGAAGAGGTATGAGGCGGATTCTTCTACCGTCAGCGCGTGATGTTCGCTGTAGCGCTGCGGCAGCAGTTCCGTCCACAGGGTGTTGTCGTAGGCGAGATCGAGGAGGGTGCCGTCCATGTCGAGGAGCACCGTGTCGATTGCATCCCAGCTGATCAAGACGCTTCCTGGTTGTTGCTGCAGTTACTGCTGTTGCTGCCTGGTGCTCCCCGCTTGCCGTGCCAGGTGAGCGCCCGGGGCGCGAGTGGCAGGCAGGAGGGTGTTTCGCGAATGCTCCTGGCGGCTGACATAATAGCGCGTTTGGCCGAAGCATCAGGGACGGACCCATGGGTGTGCCAGACATCAAGGCGGTGCGGACCATTGCCCGGTCCCGCTTCTTCCGCATCGAGGAACTCGATCTCAGGTTTGCCAATGGCATTGAGCGCACCTACGAGCTCCTGCCGGGCTCCGGGCGCGCGGCGGTAATGGTTGTGGCCCTGAATGAGGCCGGCGAGCTTGTGCTGATCCGGGAATACGCCGCCGGCTTTCACGAAATGCAGCTGACCCTCGTTAAGGGTGCCGTCGATGACGGTGAATCCCTCGAGGAAGCGGCAAACCGGGAGCTCAAAGAGGAGGCGGGTTTTGGCGCCCGCCGTATCAACTTCATCAAGAAGTTGAATCTGGCGCCTGGACACATGGGCTTCACGATCAATCTGCTCCTCGCCCGCGATCTGTATCCGGAGCAGCTCGAGGGAGATGAACCTGAACCGCCGGAAGTGGTCACCTGGCCGCTGGACCGCCTCGATGAGCTGATCATGAGCGATGACTTCCGGGAAGCCCGCGCCATCGCCGGGCTCTTCCTCGTGCGCCAGCATCTCGAGACCGAAACAGACAATCTTCAAAGAGCCAACCAAGGAACCAACAATGACGGATAGCCCAGTGGATGAAGCGCTGACTCAGGCGGTGGTCGAGCTGGCCGAAGCGGCAGGGCGTGCCATCCTCAAGATCTATGAAACCGACTTCACTGTGGAGGCGAAAGCCGACGAGTCGCCGCTGACCCAGGCCGACCTCGCCTCGCACCGGGTGATCGCAGCAGGCCTCGAAGCGCTGACGCCTGATATTCCACTTTTCTCCGAGGAGTCAGAGCTGCCGCCCTTCGAAGAGCGCCGCGGCTGGTCGCGCTACTGGCTCATCGATCCCCTCGATGGCACGAAGGAGTTTGTTAACCGGAACGGCGAGTTCACGGTGAACATTGCGCTGATCGACAATCACCGCCCGGTGTTCGGCGTGGTCGGCGTGCCGGTGCGGAACCAGATTTACGTAGGCGACCGCTTCAAGGGCGCCTGGCGCCAGGACGGCGACGGCAGCAGCACCAAGCTCACTGGCAGACCCAGGACCGAAGGCGAGCCACTGGTTGTTGTTGCCAGCCGCAGCCACGGCGGTGAGCGCCTCGAACAGTATCTCGACGCTGTTGCCGAGCACCTCGGTGCCGTCAGTCGAACCCCCGTTGGCAGCTCCCTGAAGCTCTGCATCCTTGCGGAAGGGGCCGCCGATTTCTATCCACGGCTGGGTCCAACTTCTGAATGGGACATTGCGGCGGCCCACGCTGTCCTCGCGGCCGCCGGCGGCGACCTCTGGGCTGCCGACGGCACCGCCCTCAACTACAACAGCAAAGAGTCGGTGCTTAATCCCGAGTTCTTTGCCGTTGCCGATGGTGCGTATCCCTGGCGTGAGAAGCTGCCGCCGGTGCCAGCGTGACGGTACCTCTGCCACCCGCTTAAGCCAATCCCGACAACACCTGCAGCAAAGGAGACTTTCATGGCCGATAGCCCGCGCCCTCTGCCAAAACCCACACCGGAAACGGAACACTTCTGGGAGGGCACCCGCGAGGGCGAGCTGCGACTCCAGCGCTGTGACGATTGCGGTGCCGTGTATTTTCCACCGCGCCCCTTTTGCCCGGCCTGCAGCAGTCGCTCAGTCTCCGTCTTCGCTGCCAGTGGCCGGGCCACCCTGGAAAGCTACGTGATCAACGAGCGA
>JBCDDI010000143.1:0-7657 GCA_039180365.1 Pseudomonadota bacterium | reverse complement strand
GCTGATCCAGCGGGCGATCTGCTCACGCAGCGCCTCGGCGCCGCGGGTAGCCGGGTAGGTGGCCAGATCCGCGGACAGCGCTTCGGGGTCGGTCATGGCCGCAATCACAAAGTCCGGTGGCGGGTGCTTCGGTTCGCCGATGGAAAGGGCCACCGGCGCATGGGCCGGGTTTCCGACGGTGCCGGCTTTCAGGGCGTTCATACGCTCGAAGGGGTAGGCCTCGAGCTCGCCGAGTTTCGGGTTCATCGGCGCGCCCTCATGACCGCTCTATGGCGTTCTCGTGACTCATCACGAAAAGTCCTGGGCAATCTGTGCCTCCAGGCCCTGGTGGAGTGCGTTGGCAAGCAGGTAGGCACGTTCTTCCGTTGTGCTCCCCTCGGGCGCATTGGCATCCAGAATCGTGAACACGTCTTCTACCCGTTCCCCCAGGGTGGCGATGCGGGCGCCGACCACATCGAGACCGAGTTCAGCGAAGAGCAGACCGATACCTGCAAGGAGCCCGGGCCGGTCTGCGGCGATGACCGTGAGCTCATAGGTCCGCGGACCGCCGCGCGGCGTTAAGGTGACTTCCGTGGTTGTTGGCAGCTGTTTCAACTGCCGGGAGAGGCGTCGCTTCGCCGGACTGAGGCTGAGCTCAGGATCCTCGAGGATACCCGCGAGCTTAACGGTCAAGGTGTCCCGCTGGCTCGCCCCGCGACCAGGGGCGCGACCTTCCTCATCGAGGACGATGAACGAGTTCAGGCACCAGCCGTTCTCCGCCGTGTGAATACTGGCGTCATGGACAGACAGGCCGAGCTGGGACAGCGCACTCACGGTGTTGGCAAACAGGCGCTCGCGGTCGCGGGTGTAAATACACAGCTCCGTCGCACCTTCTTCGGACACCTGGCCGCGTCGCTCCAGCACAAGAACCAGCGGTCCGTCACTTTCATGGGCAGCGATGGCCGCCGTAACTTCCGCAACCTGCCGGGCTGTGTGGCGGAGAAAGAAGTCGTCGCCGGCAACCTGCCAGATGGTTTCCACCGCTGCCGCCGTCATGCCGCGGCTGACGAGTTTTTCCAGCGCACTTTCGCGCACCGCATTGATGCTTGCCTGCCGGTCCATGGGCGACTCGAGGCCGCGGCGCAGGGCTTTCCGGGTTTCGCCATAGAGCTGCCTGAGCAGCGTTGCGCGCCAGTTGTTCCAGAGCGTTGGATTTGTGGCGTTGATGTCCGCCACCGTCAGCGCGTAGAGGTAGTCGAGGCGCCGCTCGGACTTCACCTCCGTTGCAAATTCATGAATCACGTCCGGATCGTAGATGTCCTGACGCTGAGCCACGCTCGACATCAGCAGATGCTGGCGAACAAGCCAGTCAACGAGCTCGGTGTCATCGTCCGTGAGGCCATGACGCCGACAGAAGGCAATGGCATCCACGGCGCCGAGCTCCGAATGGTCGCCGCCGCGGCCCTTGCCGATGTCGTGGTAGAGGCCGGCGATATAGAGGAGCTCGACTTTCGGCAGGTTGCGCACACAGTGGCAGGCCACCGGGTAGTGCTCCTCACTCGAGCGATAGTGAAAGCGCCGCATGTTGCGGATCACCATCATGGTGTGCGCATCAACGGTATAAATATGAAAGAGGTCGTGCTGCATCTGCCCGATGATCGCGCCGAACTCGGGCAGGTAGCGACCAAGGATGCCGTAGCGGCGCATGCGCGTCAGCTGGGAGACCAGCGTGTAGGGCGCCTTCAGCAGGTCCATGAAGAGCTTGGTGTTCTCCGGGGCCTGCCGGAATTTGTCGTCGATGAGATGCAGATGATCGCGCACGGCGCGAATCGTATCGGCGCGTACGCCGGAGATATCGCGCCGATTGGCCATGATCACGAACATCTCAAGGAGGGCGCTCGGGGTTTCCTCGAAGACGTTCCCGGCGGTGATCTCCATGTAGTTGTTGCGAATCTGGAAACGCTCGTTGATGGGCTCAACAACCGGCTTCTCCCGACTGCGCAGGATCGATTCATCGAAGTACTGCAGCACTATGTCGTTGACTTCCCGAAGGGCCAGCACGTGCTGGTAGTAGAGCTTCATGAAGCGTTCTACGCCGAGACGGGCATCCGTATCGGCGAAGCCCAGGCGTTCGGCGAGGCCGCGCTGGTATTCGAACTGCAGCCGGTCTTCCTTACGCCCGGCGAGCAGGTGCAGGCCAAAGCGGACCCACCAGAGAAAGCGTCGGCCGTCCTCCAGCCAGACTCGTTCCTGACCGGTCAGCGCGCCGAGGCTTTCAAGGTCCTTCGCCTCACTGGTGCCGAAATGGCGCTGGAACACCCATTGAGCCGTCTGCAGATCACGCAGGCCGCCCGGGGAGGCTTTCAGATTAGGTTCGAGGCCGTACTCGACGTTGTCGTACTGCCCGTGGCGCGCTTCCTGCTCATTGCGCTTGGCCCGGAAGAATTTGTCCGATGGCCAGAGGCGCCGGGACGCCATAATGCGGTCGAGCTTCCGGACGATCCGTTCCGGGCCCACAAGCAATCGCCGCTCGTACATGGCCGTTGCGATGGTGATGTCGCGGTGGGCCTCCGCTTTGCAGTCGGCAAGGCGGCGTACGCTGTGACCGATATCGAGATTCAGATCGTAAAGCAGGTGCAGGAACTGGCGGACCTCGTCGCGCCAGACCGTCGGTCGGCGGGCGATGATCAGCAGATCCACATCGGAATGAGGGAACTGTTCGCCGCGGCCATAGCCGCCGACGGCGTAGAGGGCCATTTCCCGGTTGGCCTTCTCCGGAATCGAGTGGGCCCAAATCTCCCGCAGCAGCTCGTCGATAAACGCGGTGCGATCGGCGATGAGGTCCTCGACGTTGTGTCGGGCCCAGTAGCGATCGGCCAGCGTTGCGTAGTGTTCGGCCAGGCGCGCCCGGAGCGATTCGACAAAGGCCCCCGGGCCGCTGCCGTAACGTTCCCTGCTGGTGGTTTCGCTGATGGTGTCGTCGTCGCCGGTCGTGGCGTCGTTCTCGTGAACTTCCGTCAAGCCGGTTTGGACTCCGCGGTCTGCACCGGGACTTCCCAGGGGAAGGTTTCCTCGCCCCGGCGGGTCAAAACCTCCGCACCGGTGCCGGTCACCAGCAGCGTATGTTCCCACTGTGCGGACAGCTTGTGATCCTTCGTTACCACCGTCCACTGATCCGGCAGAATCTTCACGTGTCGTTTGCCGGCGTTGATCATTGGCTCGATGGTGAAGGTCATCCCTTCTTCAAGCACCATGCCCGTATTCGGCCGGCCGTAGTGCACAACCTGCGGCTCGTCGTGAAAGCGTCGGCCGATGCCGTGGCCGCAGAACTCCCGGACGACGCTGAAGTTGTTGGCTTCGGCGTGGCTCTGAATGGCGTGGCCGATATCACCGAGGCGGGCGCCGGCGCGCACGGTTTCGATTCCCCGGTAAAGACACTCCTGCGTGACCCGGACAAGCCGCTCAGCGAGCACCGAGGGTTTACCGGCGAAGAACATCTTCGAGGTGTCGCCGTGGAAGCCGTCTTTGATGACCGTAACGTCGATGTTCACGGCATCCCCGTTCTTCAGCGTTTTCTTCGGCGAGGGAATGCCGTGGCAGACGACGTGATTAACGGAGGTGCAGATCGATTTCGGAAAGGGTGGGGTGCCCGCGCCGTTGGTGTAGTTCAGCGGGGCGGGAATGCAGTCGAGCTCCTCGACGATCATCCGGTGGCAGAGCTCGTTGAGCTGCTCTGTCGTCACCCCCGGCTGGACATGCTCACCGATCATCTCCAGCACGCTGGCAGCCAGCCGTCCGGCTTCGCGCATTTTTTGGATTTCGTCTTCGCTCTCGAGGCGGGCGACCATAGGGACTCTCTTTCCTGATTCTGTTTGTTGCCGCTGGTGCCGGTAGGCCGGGCTTGCCGACTTACCGATGCTGTTAACGACCGTGTTGGGGCCCTGGATCGGACTACGGGCCTGTATCGCCAGGGGTTGTGTTGCCGAAAGGCGGATTATGGTATAAAGCGCGCCGCTTTGGGACAACGACCCCTCCCGGGGGCAAATTTCAGGGCTTAAACCAACGGTGATCTCTCTGAGATCCCACTAAAAATCTGCACATCACCCGACACATGCTTCCGGGGGCCGGTGTGCCGCCGAAGGCGGCACCTACCGAGTTTTACCGTCTCTGGCGGCAAAACTCGTCGATTCTGGGACATGTTCCCAGCATCGGGAGGAGCTTGCTCCTCCGCGCTGAATGGCTCCGTCCATTCCGTGCCGGTTAGAAGTATGGGGGTGGTGCGAGAAGCAACCCGGAGACAATTCGATGGAAATCAGCATGCGTGACATGTTGGCCGCTGGCGTGCACTTCGGCCATCAGACCCGTTTCTGGAATCCCAAGATGGCACCGTTCATCTTTGGATCCCGCAATAAAATTCACATTATCAACCTCGAGAAGACGGTTCCCGCCTTCAACGAGGCGCTCACTGAGCTGCGCAATCTCGCCAGCCGCAAACATAAGATTCTCTTCGTTGGCACCAAGCGGGCCGCGGCAAAGGTCATCAAGGAGCAGGCGAGCCGTGTTGGCATGCCCTACGTCGACCAGCGCTGGCTCGGCGGCATGCTCACGAACTACAAGACCATCCGCCAGTCCATCAAGCGCCTGCAGGAGCTCGAGACCCAGTCCACGGACGGGACCTTTGAGATGCTGACCAAGCGTGAGGCGCTGCAGCGGTCGCGACTCATGGAGAAGCTCGAGCGGAGCCTTGGCGGTATCAAGGACATGGGTGGTCTGCCAGACGCCATTTTTGTCGTTGACGTCATGCACGAGCACATCGCCGTGTCTGAGGCGAACAAGCTTGGCATCCCGGTCTTCGGCGTTGTCGATACCAACAGCGATCCGGAAGGCATCGACTACATTATTCCCGGCAACGACGACGCCATTCGCGCCATCCGTCTCTACATCACGGCTGTGGCTGATGCCATTGCCGAAGGGCAGTCCACGGCCGCCGGTGAGGTCCGTGCCGATGAGTTTGTTGAGGTCACGGAAGAGGCGCCTGCACCGGAACCGGCTGCTCCGGCACCGACCCCTGCGGAAACCCCGGCGGCAGCGGAAGCTGCGGCTGAGACGGAAGCCCCCGCGGTCGCTGCTGAGGCAGCGCCGGCCGCTGATGCAGTCGCCAGTGCGGGCGAAGAAGGCAAGAAGGAGTAACTGATGGCAATCACCGCTGCAATGGTCAAGGAGCTCCGCGAGCGCACGGGCCTTGGCATGATGGATTGCAAGAAGGCGCTCACGGAAGCCGACGGCGACATGGAGGCGGCCATCGAAGCGCTGCGCAAGTCGAGCGCGCTGAAGGCCGCGAAGAAATCCGGTCGCACAACGGCAGATGGGCTCCTCGGCATCAAAGTGGCTGAAGATGGCAAGCGCGGTACCGTCGTAGAGATCAACATCGAGACGGACTTCGCCGCCAAAAACGAAAAGTTCATCACCTTTGTCGACGAAGTTCTGGACGCCTGCTTTGAAGCGGGAAGCAACGATGTTGCCGCCGTGATGGCGGGTGAACTCGATGCCACGCGTGAGGCGCTTGTTCAGGAAATCGGTGAGAACATCACCGCCAGGCGCTGTCAGAGCTTCGCCACTGCCGACGGCTATATCACCAGCTACGTGCACGTGGACAACCGCAAGGCCGTCCTCGTGGAGCTTGATAAAGAAGACGACGAACTGGGCCGCGACCTCGCCATGCACATTACCGCCATCAACCCGATGGTTGTGACCTCGGCCGAGGTGCCGGAAGACGTGCTCGCCAAAGAGCGCGAGATCTACAGCTCGCAGGCTGCCGAAAGCGGCAAGCCGCCGGAGATCGTCGAGAAGATGGTTGAAGGGCGCGTGCGCAAATTCCTCGCAGAAGTGAGTCTGGTCGATCAGCCTTTCGTCAAAGACGGCAACGTCAAAATCAGCGCCCTGCTGAAGGACAAGGGCAACGCCTGTCGCCGCTTTGTCCGCTTTGAGGTGGGTGAAGGCATTGAGGTTGAAACGGAAGACTTCGCTGCTGAAGTCGCAAAGCAGATCAAGGACTCCGACAGCGACGATTCGGAGTAGCGAGCCATGCGTCGCGTCCTGCTGAAGCTCTCTGGCGAAGCGCTTGCAGACAGTGGTGCTGACGGCGGCTTCGGCATCAGCCCGGCGATTCTCGATGCTTTAGCGGAAGAGATGGCCGGGCTGCTCAAGGCGGGCGGCGAGCTTGCCGTCGTGCTCGGCGGCGGAAATCTCTTTCGTGGGGCCGCCCTGCAGGCTGCGGGTATGGACCGGGTGACCGGAGACCATATGGGCATGCTGGCGACGATCATGAACGGCCTTGCCTTCAAGGATCTGCTTAAGCGTCGAGGGGTGCCGGTGGCACTCTTCTCCGCCCTCGAAGTTCCGGGCGTCGCCGCTGGTTATTCCCGTGATGCGGCCGTTGCCAGCCTGGAGGCGGGCCAGGTCACCCTCTTTGTTGCCGGTACCGGTAACCCTTTCTTTACCACCGACACTGCCGCCTGCCTGCGGGCCATCGAAGTGGGGGCCGATGCGGTTCTGAAAGCCACCAAGGTTGATGGTGTTTACACGGCGGATCCCTTCAAAGATCCGACTGCGACACGCTTCGACACCCTCACTTACGATGCGACCCTCGAAGCTCAACTCGGTGTGATGGACCTCACAGCGATCTGCCTCTGTCGCGATCATGATATGCCCGTGGTTGTCTTTGATATGCATACAAAAGGTGCATTGACCGCAATCATCAACGGTGACAAGGTTGGCACCCGAATCGTAGCGGGCTGAACGGACGGGCTCCTGCGAATCGCCCCGCATACCGGGCCGAAGCATCGGCCATAGCGCTAGGGAAGCCGCAGGACAGGCCTCAAGATCATGATCGAAGAAATCAAACAGGATGCGGACGAGCGCATGGGCAAGTCCCTGGAAGTGCTTGCGTCGAATTTCGCGCGCATCCGGACCGGCCGTGCCAATCCGAGCCTCCTGGACGGCATCGAAGTTGAGTATTACGGCAATCCGACACCTCTGAACCAGGTGGCCTCCATCACCGTCGAGGACGCCCGTACGCTCGCCATCTCCCCCTGGGAAAAGAACCTGATTCCCGATCTCGAGAAGGCGCTCTTGAAAAGCGATCTCGGTATCACGCCATCGTCCACGAGCGAGCTCATTAGGGTGCCGCTGCCGGCCCTCACGGAAGAGAACCGCAAAGATCTCGCCCGGCAGGCCAAGCAGGAGGCCGAGAACGCCCGGATTGCGATACGCAACATCCGCAGAGACGCCATCGCCGATATTCGCGAGCTGGTCAAAGAGAAGGAAGTGGCCGAGGACGAAGCCCGGCGCGGCGAGGACGAGATTCAAAAGCTGACGGATCGGCGCGTGGGTGAAGTTGACCAGGCGCTTGCCGCTAAAGAATCGGACCTCATGGAAGTCTGAGCCGGCCATGTCAGAACTCAGCATCAGCGTTGCCAGCGAGCTTGAGGATCCTAACCTCAAGCGGCCCTGGCGCGAGGCTGACAAGACGGCCGACGGTACCCCAAGCACGTCGCCATCATTATGGATGGCAATCACCGATGGGCTAAGGCCCGCCACCTCCCCGGCGCCGCGGGACATCGTGCTGGCGCAAGACGGGTTCGACCGGTTGCGGAGGCCTGCGCTGACCTCGGCGTGG
>JBCDDI010000142.1:0-7666 GCA_039180365.1 Pseudomonadota bacterium | reverse complement strand
GTGCCGTCGGTGTTGCCACCGAGATCGTTAACCACCACCTTGGCCCCTTCGCTCGCCATGAGCAGTGCGATTTCCCGGCCGATACCGCGACCGGCGCCGGTGACAACGGCGATTCTGTCTTCGAGTCTTGCCATTACGCTCTCCCTTCCTGGTCCTGTAGATCTGCTTTTGCAGTTGGTCCTGCACGCCCCCGGGCGTTCCCCTCGAGCGCAACCTTTGCGGCTGCGCTCACTCCCGATACTAAACCAAGGGCTTTCGAGGGCGCGACCGTCGGCGCACCCGGGCAAGCTGGCGGGGGTCTGGCATAGACGGGACATGGGACGGACAGGATGACAGTGGAGGCCGCGGCACCCTAGAATCCAAGTCAGAGAGGGAGGCTTAAGGGGGAATCATGACGGACGTTTACGCGTCGCTGGACGCCGCGCTCGAGCAGGGCATGGCGCTCGCGCATCATGCACGCACCCAGGGGGATGCGCTGGCGCTCGCCACACCTTTTGGTGAGCGGAGTTTCAATCAGCTTAACGGTCGGACCAATCAGCTGCTGCGCCTGCTCCGCGCCCGCGGCATCGGTGCCGGTGATGCCATCGCCGTTGTATCCCGGAACCGACCTGAGTTCATCGAAGCCCTTGCGGCCACGCAGCGCGGCGGTATCCGTTTCACCCCGGTGAATTTCCACCTTACCGGTGAAGAAGCCGGCTACGTCATCGACAACTGCGAAGCTCGGGCGGTCATCTACGATGCCGATCTCGGGACCGGCGTTGACGCCGTGGCGAACGCCAAGAACTGTGAGGTGCGGCTGGCGATCGGCGGCAGCATCGATGACTTCGAAGACTATGAAACGGCCATCGCCGACTACGACACTGCGGACATCGACGACCCCATTCGCGGCACCACCATGCTCTACACCTCCGGTACCACGGGCCGTCCAAAGGGCGTCTACCGGAAGGAGCAGCCCGTCGCGACCTCGGCGGCGCAGCAGGCCTCCGCGGGCGGCCCTGGCAAAGTGAACCTCTGCACGGGCCCCGCTTATCACGCAGCACCCCTCGTCTTTAACGTCGCCGCGCCGCTCAATGCCGGTGCGGCCATTGTCATGATGGACAAGTGGGACCCGGAGGAAACGCTCAGGCTGGTGGACGCGCATGGCGTGACCCACACGCACATGGTGGCCACCATGTTTCATCGGCTGCTGCAGCTGCCGGAAGACGTGCGCAACCGCTACGACGTCTCCTCCATGGAGTACATCGTGCACGGTGCCGCCCCATGCCCGGTACACGTTAAGCACTCGATGATCGAGTGGTTCGGGCCCATCGTGAACGAGTACTACGCGGCCACGGAGGGGGGTGGCGGCTTCTTCATCGACTCGGAAACCTGGCTGAAGAAACCGGGCAGCGTCGGCAATACGCCGAACCCGGAAGGGACCCGCATCGTTGACGATGATGGCAACGAAGTCCCTCAGGGAGAGTCCGGCTATATTTACTTCAAAGCCCCTGAAGTAGGCCGCTTCGAGTATTTCAAAGCGCCGGAGAAAACCGGTGAATCCTATCGCGGCGACTGGTTCACGCTGGGTGACATGGGCTACTTCGACGAGGACGGGTTTCTCTTCTTAAACGGCCGCAGTGCCGAAACCATCATCTCCGGTGGGGTGAATATTTATCCTCAGGAGGTGGACGCCGCGCTCCTTGAACACGACGCCGTGCTTGATGCGTGCACCGTGGGAGTACCGAACGACGAGTGGGGCGAGGAAGTGAAGGCCGTTGTGCAGCTGGCCGAGGGGTATGCGCCGTCACCGGACCTGGCCGACGACATCATCGCTCATGCCCGAGAACGTCTCGCCGCTCTCAAGTGTCCGCGGTCTGTGGACTTTGCCGAGGACCTGCCGCGACTTCCGAGCGGCAAAATACAACGGCGCCACGTACGGGCGCCGTTCTGGGAAGGCCGGGACCGGCAGATCTAGCGCGCCGGTTACCTCACTTACCGGCTCGCGAGGCGCTCAAGCTCGCGGGCGACCCTCAGTTGCTCGGCCTGTCGCTTGGCCCGGCGCTCGGCCTTCAGTTCCGCAGTGCGACGCTCTGCCTGTCTTTCTGCTCTGCGCGCTGCCAGGGCCGCATCTTCCGCCTGTTCCCGGGCGAGTTCCGCGGTGAGACGCTCCCGCTGATGCTTCAGCTTTTTGTTCCGCTCGCGGCTTGAGTCGAGACGACCTCTGGTGCGTTCGAGCTCAGCTTCGGTGCGGGCGAGTTCGGCCCGGGTCTGTTTCAGGGCGCGCTTCTGCCGCTTTGCCGCTTTGTTCTCTTCGGCTTCAGCGATAAGCCAGGCCAGTCCCACGAGCGGGTTGTCGAATTGACGCTTGCTCGAGTAGTGGTCACGGCGCGGGTTTACGTGATGGTAGTAGTCACGATCCCGGTAGTTGTGCCTGGCGTGACGACGAGGCTCCAGCACCGCGGTGATGGAACTGACCTGCGTGCCCGGACCCAGGCGCAGGCGCCAGCTGTCGCGGGCGCGGCTCGGCGCCGGGATGCGCGTGCGTTCATAACCCGGCAGGAAGTAGCGGCTGCTCTTCCGATCGCCGGTTTTGAGCGTCGCGTAGCCGTTTGAGAACGGGCCGTTTTTCACAACAACCGCCTTCAGTCGATAGTCGTTTGGATCCAGTCGGGTCTCCTGGCGGATGAGCCGCTTCAGCCTCAGGGTTTCCGAGCCGTGCTCCCGAAGGGGGATCCGGACTCTCACGACGTCCCGGTAGGGCGCAACGGTGACGTTGTGTCCCCGGTGATCCCCCCAGGCAGTCGCGTGCTGGTTTTTACCGTGATCGGCAGCGGCAGGCAGCGCGGCGCCGCTTAAGGCCAGCGTAAAGGCCGAGGCGGCAAGCGTGCGATGGATGAGGCGGCGCTTGCCGCTGCTCTGCTGTTGGTGCTTCTGATTTCCGTACTTTTTCATGGGTGCCTCCATGACAACTGATCGTGCAGCCAAGGTAGGCGCCAGGCGCTGAACTCCCTCTGAATCGGGAATGAACGGAAACTAAACGCTGTGGAGCGTCCGTGGGCGCGGCGTCAGCCTGCCAGCGATTCGGCTACGGGCTCCTGCCAGGAGCCCGGCGAGACCTTTGTCACGGTGACTTCCGCGCAGCCGTTAAAGGCCGCGAAACGTTTTATGGCGTCGGCCAGGGCCGGCAGGAATCCGGCATCGAGCAGTTTGTTGCTGCCCCTAGGAGGCTCAAGGTGCAGGTGTTTCAGCTCGAAACGGCCCTCGTCGCGATGGGCTTTGCAGTCAACGCGGCCAACGAGCTGATCCCGGTAAGCGATCGGCAGACAGAAGTAGCCGAAGCGACGGTCTGCTTCCTTCAGATAACACTCGATCTGGTAGTCGAAGTCGAAGACCGACAGCACCCGATCCCGGTGGATGACTGCCGGATCAAAGGGTGACAGCAGCAGTGCCCGGCCTGGCGCCCGGGGGGCTCGGCCTTCGAGACGCTCAGGTTCCGTGTAAGCCAGCACGCCGCAGGGTTGTTGCAGGGCGAGCAGCGTGCCGGCAGCGAGGCGATCGTCGATGGCGGCCGTTAACGCCTGGCGAATGGCCTGCCCGCGACGCAGGTGCGTGACAGCCTTCGGGGCAATAAACCCGTGAGCGCCGATTGTTGTTTCCAGCAGGTGATCGGCGAGCTCCCGCTGGGTCGGCATCCGCGTGTCTGTGTCCGCTGGCAGCACGCGCTCGCGGAGGTCGTAGCTTTTCTGGAACCCATCCCGACCCGTAACCATGAGGTCGCCCTGCATGAACAGCTGTTCGAGCGCGCGTTTTGTGGGCTTCCAGTTCCACCAGCCCGAAGCACCCGCTGGCGGCGACTCAAAGTCCCGGGCCATGAGCGGGCCCTCGTCCGCTACCCGGGCCAGCACTTCCGCCATGAGCTTTGTGTCGCGACTGCGAATCCAGCGCTCTTCGAAATTGCGCATGCGCTCCATGTGCGGCAACGCAAAGCGGTAGTCGCGCATTGGCAGGTACGCGGCGGCGTGATACCAGTATTCGAAGAGAACGCCAGCGTCCTGCAGGCGATCCAGATGTTTCGGCTCGTAGTTCGGGACGCGACTGTGCAGCACATGGTCGTGGGCCCGGGCGACGACGGAGATGGTGTCGATCTGTACGTAGCCGAGGCGTTCCACGGCGCGCTGCACGGCGCCCCGGCCGCGGCCGAAGGGCGTCTGCTCAAGCAGACCCTGGGCGTGCAGAGCCATACGCCGCAGGCGCTCGGTGGAAACGGGGGTAATCGGAGGTCTGGTTGCTCGTCTCGAGGCCATTCGTGATACTCGCCCTTTGGCTTGCCGAGGGCAACGGATGGAAGCGGAATTCTGGCTCGATCGCTGGCGCAACAACCAGCTCGGCTGGCACCGTTCGGACACAAATCCGCTGCTGGCGAAACACTGGCCGGTGCTCGGCATTACCCGGGGTTCTGCGGTGTTTGTGCCCCTGTGCGGCAAGAGTCTCGACATGCGCTATCTCGAGTCGCTTGGCCACCCGGTCATGGGCATTGAGCTTTCGGAAGCCGCCATCGAGGCTTACTTCGCCGAAGCTGGGGAAGAAGCGGAGCGTACGGAAGGGTTTTATCTGAAGCGCTTCAAGGGGCCCAACGCAACGCTCTATCAGGGCGACTTTTTCGATCTCTCCACGCCGGACATCCTCGGTATCCGCGCGGTCTACGACCGCGGGGCGCTGGTGGCGTTGCCGCCTGAATCCCGCGCGCTCTATGTTGATCACATGCTGCGGATCATTCCTGAGCACGCCCACATCCTGCTCATCACCCTGGAATACGATCAGGACAAAGTGCCGGGGCCACCCCACTCAGTGTCTGAGGAGGAAGTGAAGCGCCTCTATGAAGGTCGCTGTCGCGTGGAGCGCCTTGAGTCTTTAACGGCGACGGATCTGCCGCCGAAGTTTGCCGAAGCCGGCATCGACGAGGCGGTAGAGTCCGTCTACCACATCATTAAGGATTCGTAGTCGAGTGATCGAGGCAACGGGATTTACTCTGAAATCAGGGTCCCCTGCCGAGGCCTTGGAGAAATTCGATCAGCGTCTTCGTAAACGCATCCACCGCTTCCAGGTGCGGTGAGTGTCCCACCTTGTCGATGTAAACCAGTTTCGCTCCATCGATTGCGCCAGCCAGCCTCTGCGAACCTTCCACGATTCTTGAGGCATCAAGGCTCCCCAGCAGGACGAGCGTTTTACAGGTCACGGTGTGGATCCATTCTCGAGACCCATGCCAGGCAAGCAGCCCGGCCCAGCACTGCTTAAGTACTTCAGTCCCCATCCTTTCAACTCTCTGTTGCGAGAGTTCTCTTAGGTTTTTCGGAATATAGGGAGGTTTGCCGCCAGGCTGATCGTGATCGCCGAACCAGTCTGTGGTTCCTACCAGCGTCAAGGAGATCACGCCAGCCGGTCTCGCGTGCGCAAGCTCTTGAGCAACAGCCCCGCCGATTGAGTGGCCAACGAGGTGGCATCGCTTGATGCTCAGATGGTCCAGAACACTCTTCAGGTCCTCAACCATAGCGGGAACGCTGTAGCTTGCGCTGTTGCTTTCTACTCTACTTGCGCCGTGCCCCCGATTGTCCAGCGTCAGGATTGAATAGCCCGGAGCGAGAGAAGCGACCTGTTGCTGCCAGTCTTCACTGCTACCGCCAAGGCCGTGAATGAAAACCACGGTGGCCCCTGAAGCTGGGTAATGGTCGTATCGGATTGTCGAGTCTGCCAACTGAAGATCAGGCATGTTTGAATCGCACCAGGAGCATGGGCACCTTCGCCAGTCTGCGAATAGCGTGAATAGAGAATAGTGTGAATGGAGAGTAGCGCGGATTCACGCAAAAAGGCGGACGAGCGCTGCTGGTCTCGGGAAACCTGCCAGTCGGTCATGAGGCCGAAGCCAGAGGGGATTAAGCGATGCATATCGACGATGGCAAAACCCGTTTCATCGAAGCCGGAGGTCTGAGCTTTGCCTGGCAGCGCTATGGCACAACCACAGCGCCTGCCCTGGTGCTTGTTCGCGGTCTTGGCACACAGCTGATCGAATGGAGCCCGGCACTCCTCGACGGGCTTGTGGCCGGTGGGCTGCAGGTGATCATCTTCGACAATCGCGACGTCGGGCGCTCGAGCCGCCTTAAGGAGGACTATCCGCTTTCGGCCATGGCAGCGGACGTCGCGAATCTTACCGACGCCCTCGGTATCGACCGCTTCCATCTGCTCGGTATTTCCCTTGGGGGCATGATCGCGCAGCTCACGGCCGTAGAGTATCCCGACCGCGTGCGTTCGCTCATATCCATTATGTCGAGCAGCGGCGATCCTTCGCTGCCGCGTCCGCCTCGGGAATCTGCGCAGCGCCTGCGCGTAAGCGCGGATACCCGTGCCGAGGCCATCGATCTCGATGTGGAGAACCGGGCCTACTGGGGATCTCCGGCTTACCCGGAAACAGTGGCCGTGCGGCGCGCCATGGCGGAAGCCGTTTACAACCGCGCGCATGATCCCGAAGGCGTTGCACGGCAGATGCGGGCAGCCATAGCAGACGGCGATCGAACGGAGCGGCTCAATAACCTGACGCTGCCGGCCCTGGTGATCCACGGTGCAGAAGACGTGCTGGTAATGCCGGCGGCTGGAGAGGCAACGGCCCGGGCCATTCCCGGGGCTGCCTTCGAGCTCGTGCCCGGCATGGGCCACAATATTCCTGCTGGCCTGGCGCCGGTTATTGCCGGGCATGTCCTCAAATTCCTGCGCAGCCACAATTTCTGCTGAATTTCTCCGGCGCTGGGGACAGGCGGGCGTTTTTCAAGATCTTGGAACGGTGTTTTTTGGACCCATCAACAGGGGGTCTGAACAGTTATCTGCGAAATCCAAGAGGAGAACGCCATGAGCATCGTACGCTTTAATCCTTTTTTTGAGCTGGACCGCAGCGGTCCCGCGAACTGGGTACCCGTCGCCGACGTCTGGGAAACCCCGGAAGCCTATCGTATCGACCTTGATGTGCCCGCTGTGGCGGCCGCCGACGTCCACGTCGCCGTGGAGGACGGTGTGCTGCTGATTAACGGTGAGCGGAAGCGAACCGAGCGGGAAGAAGGCGACCGCAATCATCGCCTTGAGCGCCGCTACGGCAAATTCAGCCGCCGCTTCCGGCTGCCGGAAACCGCCGACGCCGACGCAATCAGCGCCCGGGTAGCCAATGGTGTACTCGAGCTCACGATCGGCAAAGCCGAGGAAGAAAAGCCCCGTCGCGTTGAGGTGGTTGCCGCCTGAGGCAGACCTGCCACCTTCGGTGCTCGCTGCGGAGGCGTTGGTCATTGATCTGACGCCTCCGTACTCCCGCGCGGATCCCTGCTGCCCGACGGTCGCCCGCCGGTTTGAGGCTGTGCAGATCCTCGGGCCCCGCGTCGGATCCTGGACCCGCGGATGCTGCCCTAAGGCGCTGAGGTAGAATGCCGGGTTAATGACCGAGCCAAGCGCAGCCGAGCCAGAGTCCGTTGAGACCGCACCGACCCTCAAGGACCGGGTTCGGATCATTATCTTCGAAGCCCACACGCCCGCCGGCAAGGCGTTCGATGTGGGCCTCATCATTTGCATTCTGCTCAGCGTGCTTGCGGTGCTGCTCGACTCTGTGGCGGCACTCCACGCGGCCTATGGCGACTACTTTTATGCCATCGAG
>JBCDDI010000141.1:0-7703 GCA_039180365.1 Pseudomonadota bacterium | reverse complement strand
CCCTTGAGGTGAATCCCGGCCTGCAGGTGCTGGTCGCATCAGGCTACTACGATCTCGTCACACCCTTCTTTGATGCGGAGTACACGCTGAACCGCTACCGGATTCCCGAGGGCCGCATCGAATACACCTACTATGAAGGTGGGCACATGATGTACCTGAACGAGCAGGACCGGCTTAAGTTCCTCGTGGATGTGCGCGCGTTTATCGAGCGGCAGTTGCCTTAAGGAACCGCAGCACGCTCAGAATCCGCGTCTGTGGAGCTGTCCCTGCGGCCGCACTATTGCGATGCCGTGCGGCGACGCTCCGGCGGCAACGGCGAGAACTCCCGCAGACGGTTCGGACGACGGTTGCGCTTCTCCAGCGTAAACGCGTCGTAGAGATCGCCCGTTGCCGTGTATGCCCGGTAATCGAGCTTTCTGTCGGAAACGTCGATCACCTGATAGAGCTGTGTATCTTCCGCAACCCGGGCCGCGAAGTTGCCTTTCGTGTTCGGGTACATCTTCGGCCCGCTTACTGACACGACATAGACCGTGCCGATCTTCGGATCGTACGCCTGCTGATAGCCTGAGGGCACGTTCGACGCATCGACGGGTTCTGCGGGGATACCGGTCCGCAGGTAGGAATGGTCGTGTCCGTTGAGCACGAGGTCGACGCGATACTCGTCCAGGAGCGGCTTCCAGAGGGAGCGAAGTTCCGGGTCGTCCCGATCATAGGCCGGAGAAAACATCGGGTGGTGGAAGGTCAGGATCGTCCAGCGGTTGGGATTATTCTCCAGCGCCGCGCGGAGCCAGGGCACCTGCGCCTCGCGATCGCGATTTGAATCCAGAGAGATGATTCTCACGTCCTGATAGTCGACGTAATAGACCGTCTCCTCCAGGCCTTCGGGCGGATTCTGTACGGGGAACTCGAACTGCGGGCGCCAGTGACGACTGACCGCCGGGTCCCCGGGGTCACGCTGCTGATCCTGCAGCGGCTTCGATTGAAAGCCGGTCCCGATGATTTCTTCTGCCGCAAACCCCGTCTGCCCCTCGATCACTGCATCGACGGTTGCGATGGTGCCGCCCTGGTCGAGCTCCAGCTGGCCGGTCTCACCCTCTGGGAACGTCGCCTTAACCAGATAGCTTGCAACGCCGTTCGCATCTTTCCGCGGTTCAAACTGGACGACGATCGGAATGCGACGGCCGTCCTTCGTGCTCCAGATGCGCTCGTAGGGCGGGCCGCCATTAACGCGGTGATACTCGTGATTGCCCGGTGTTGCGAGCACCGGGATCGTGCCGTTCACCCAGCCGGGACCGCCGTGCCACTCACCCCATTCCACATCTGCTGAGTGCACGTCGATGAGATCCCCGGCATGCAGCATGAAGGCGGCGCGGGGCGCATCCCGGAACGCCTCGCGAAACACCCGCGACCAGTGGGTCTTCACGTCGTTCTGCGCATCGCCAAAGTAGACGAAGCGAAAGGGTGCCGGGTCGGCGCTTGCGGTGCGGAAGTGAAAGAACTCCGTCCAGTTCACGCCATCGCCGACCCGATAGGCATAGAGCGTATCGGGCTCGAGGTCGCGGAAAGTCAGCGTGTGGTAGTGGGCCGTGTTGTGGTCGCTTTCGAAGGACTGCGTTTCGGCAACGAAAGGCTCCGTCTTCATGGCTCGGCCGTTGGGGCCGGCGAGGGCGAGTTCGGCGACGCCGCGCTGAACTGTCGTGTCGGTCCGCCAGGTCACCGATTGCGTGGTGGCTGGATCGTCGCTCCAGGTTAAGACCACGCGATCGGGCAGCGGTGTCGGTGCATAGGCCATTGCGGGCGCGTATTCGGTCGGCTGCCAGTCTTCTGCGGCCTCCGTGTCATGGGGATGAACGAAAGGGGCAGCGCCCAGCAGAACGCTGATAAACCCTAGGTGCCAGACTGTTGTTCTCATGGTTGCCCGTCGATTGAATTTGAGGTGGTTGTTCAGTGCTGCGGAAGATGCAGCACGCGGCATTGTACCGCGGCGGTGCACCAGAGCGTCTCGCTCCGGGAGTAGCGCTCAGACCTTGAGTCTTGGGATTAGACGCCCGGACCGGGTGCAGTAGTCCTCGTACGCTGCGCCGAACTGGTCGTACATCATGGCTTCCTCTCTCGGCGTTCGCACCAGGTACATGGCCCCAAAGGTGATCAGGCCGGAGAAGCCGGCGATCCAGTTGGAAATGAAGATGGCCTGCGCCAGATAGAGCAGAAAAATCGACGTGTACATGGGATGGCGGATGCGCTGGTAGACGCCGGAGGTGATCAGGCCATGATCCTCCCGGAGCTCGAGCGATACGCTCCAGTTCTTGCCGAGGTCGACGTGACTCCGCCAGAAGAGCCACAGGCCAAGCATCGCTACCGGTATGCCGGTCAACGGCCACCAGTTCGCGGTGGCGTAGTTGGCGAAGCTGAAAAGACCGGTGGCCAGATGCAGCGCGGGCAGTGCCGCCGAACCAATCGCCACGCCGGCAAGCAGCACATTTTCTACCGTCGACTGCCTTGATTCGGTGGTTGCCGTTGTCTGCGCCGTACTCTCGTGGGGACGACGAATAATGCCCATGACCGTCACGCTGGCGAACCAGAGCAGCGATCCCCAGCCGTTGATGGGCAGTCGCCAGATAACGGCCGTAAGGAGGGCTAAAGCGACAATGATGCCGGCGATGTTTCCTGCTCTCATGCTGCTGTCTCTCTGTAGGTCCGGCCGTTTACTGCTTGCAGTCGGCTAAGCGCCGTTCTGGATCGGGGCGCTGTCGGTAATCTGCCAGTGCCGATCCGCGCGCTGCGCCCGCCACATCTCAGCGTAGCGTCCATCGACGGCCAGTAGCTCATCGTGGGTGCCCTGCTCGGCGATCTGCCCGCCTTCGAGGACGATGATGTTGTCCGCTGCAACAACGGTTGAGAGCCGGTGGGCAATCACCAGTACTGTCTTATCGCGCACCAGTGTGTCGATGGCTTGTTGTACGGCCACTTCGCTTTCCGTATCGAGCGCCGAGGTGGGTTCATCCAGGATCACGATGGGGCTGTCTTTCAGGATTGCCCGGGCGATGGAGATGCGCTGACGTTCCCCGCCCGATAGCGCGCCACCAATTTCTCCAACGCCGGTGCCATAGCCGCTTGGCAGTGCGCAGATGAAGTCATGGGCGTTGGCTGCCGTTGCCGCTGCGACAATTTCTTCATGGGTGGCATCGGGTTTAGCGAGTCGGATGTTCTCCTCGATGGAATCGTCGAACAGATAAACGTCCTGAAACACCACGGAGAAATGACGCATGAGGTCGGCCTGGCTCATGCTGCGTATATCCACACCGCCAAGGGTGATGGCGCCGGCCTGCGGGTCGGCGAAGCGGGTCAGCAGCCGGGTGATCGTAGTTTTGCCGCTCCCTGAAGAGCCCACCAGGGCCGTCAGGCTCCGCTCTGGCACCTCGAGGGAAACACTGCGCAACACCGGGTCGTCGGCCTGCTCGTCACCGCTGTTGTTGTCTCTGTCATAGGCAAAGGTCACGTTCTCAAAAACAACGTGCGCCCCGTCGGTCGCCGTGTCTCCCGGTGCTCGCGGCAGGGGCGCGACACCCAGCAGCTCGCTGATGCGATCGATGGCCGCCTCCATGAAGTCGAACATGGAAGACATATTGGCGAAGAGTGCCAGAGGCTCGCTGAAGCGCACGGCAATCACTATCAGTGCAAGCACGGCAGGCACGCCCAGCGATTCGCCAAGTACCAGAGCGATCGCCAGCGCCGTGATTGCCAGGATACCCATCTGCACCAGGGCGGATATGAGGATGCTTGGCAGGGTCATCAGCTTGGTGCCTGCGGTCTGCGCCTCGCGCAATCGCGCGAGGGATGCCTGCAGCCGTTCCGATTGTTGACCTACCTGGCGCGTTGCTCGAAGCACGCTGAGCCCCTGCGTGTATTCCACGATGTGGGACGCCGTGTTGGCGTGGGCGGTCATCGAGATTTTGTTTTCCCGGGCGCCTGCAGCGCGGATGACGCGGTAGATGGGAATCGCTGCTGGAAATAGCAGCAGCATGGCGATGGCCAGCCGCCAGTCGATGAACAGGGTGGCAATGACCGTTACGGTCGGGGCGATCATGGTGTTGATGACGATGCCGAATAACCCGCCGGCGATGGACACCACATCATTTACGTTCCCCGTAAGCACGCTGTTGAGATCGCCGGTCTGTCTTTTCGCCAGCTGTTCCAGAGGCATGCGCTTCAGCTGCTCGCCGAGCTTCGTGCGGGTTTCATCGGAAACTTCGATGTAAACGCGCCAGCCGCCATGGGATTCGCCCAGACGAAAGAGCGCATCGAGGAGCACCAGGCTAAGGATGCCGCCCAGATACCACCAGGCCTGGGAAGAACCCGCCGCCAGAGCCGCAAATAGCGGAAACAGCAACGCGTAGGCCAGCCCCTGAGCGACCGAGGCCAGCATGGCGTAAATGAGGGAACCGCGCATGACGTCGGCTTTGGAGCCGCAGGCCTGCACCATGTTGCGAAAAGTCTCGATCATGATTGCCCCCTCTCAGCTCACCAGTTCGCTTTCTTCGGTGCGTTGCGCTTCGTGCTGGCTGGCGCGCAGGCCCCAGCCTTGAGCCTGCTCGAAGTGCGACCAGAGCCTGGCGTAGCGTCCGTTGCTTGCGAGCAGCGATTCATGAGTGCCGGATTCGACGACCCGGCCCTGATCGAGCACCACAATCTGGTGTGCATCGGTGATGGTAGACAGGCGATGAGCAACGACAATCAGGGTTTTTCCGCGCGCAAGCTCCGCCAGGGCCTGATGGATTTTGGCCTCGTTGTCCGGGTCCGCGAAGGCAGTGGCTTCGTCGAGAACGATGATCGGGGCGTCCTGAAGGATGGCTCTGGCGATGGTGATGCGCTGCCGCTGCCCGCCGGAGAGGCTGGAACCGCGTTCGCCGACGACTGAATCGTAGCCGCTTGGGAGTTCGGTCATGATGAACTCGTGTGCCTGCGCAGCAATGGCTGCTGCCTCAACCTCGGCATCGGTGGCATCGGGTTTTCCCAGCCGGATGTTGTTTCTGATCGTGTCGCTCAGCAGGAACGGCGACTGAAAGACGAAGGCCACAGAACCCATAAGCTGGTCGGCCGTCATGTCGCGCACATCGACACCTCCGACCAGGACCTGGCCGCCGTTGACGTCCCAGAAGCGTGGGATCAACTGGGCAACCGTGCTTTTTCCGGCGCCGGAGGCGCCAACAAGCGCGGTCACGGTCCCTGCTTCGATCCTGATGCTGACGTCCGTAAGGGCGTTGTCTTCGCGACCTTCGTAACAGAAGGTGACGTTCTTTAACTCCACGGACGCGTCACGAGGAGCCTCTCCCTCGGCAACCTCGGGTATTAACGCCACATTCCGTAGCTCCCCGATACGCTTCACGGCCGCCGCGGCGTTGGTCAGCAGCTGCTGGAGCCAGACGATGGGAACAATTGATTCGGTTACGGTGGGCGCGAGCAGCAGAAACATCATCAGAATCGGCAGCTCGACCATGCCTGCGTAGACCATGGGAATCCCCACGGCCAGGAGCACCAGCACGGTGGGCAGCGAGGCGAAGAGCGTGCGCGCTATGAATGCGCCATTCTGCGACTGAGCCGTCCATTCCCGCATGGTCTCTGTGGCTTCGTTCAGCGCTGTGCGATAGCGCTGGAAAGAGCCGGTGCCGTCATCGAAGGTGCGCACGACGTGCATGCCCTGCACGTATTCGTTGATCACGCCATTGATGCGCTCTGTGGCCACATCCACTTTTTTCCGCGCCACGTCGTAGTCGCGAAACGCGAAGAACATCCCGATCAGGCCCACAGGAAACAGCACGAGAGACAGCAGCGCCAGGCGCCAGTCCAGAATGAGCATCAGAATGATGCCGAGGATCGGTGCTGAGAACGTCTTGGCAAACAGTGGCGTGCTATCCGCTACAAAGGCGTGCAGGGCACGCACGTCGTCGAGTACCACCTTCTTCAAGGTGCCCGAACCTGCGTTGACGACGTAGCCGAGCGGTACTTTGGCCAGGCGGGTCGTCAGCTCCGTGCGCAAAAGCTGCTCGAGCCGGAAGGCGCCCAGATGGGAAATCCGGAAAGACAACGCGCGACACACGAAAGAAAGCGCCACGAGCCCCAAGCTGATGCCCAGGAGCATCCAGAGGCGGCCGGGATCCGGAGATGTCGCGAGGAGTTCGCGGGCGATCGGGAGAAACAGCATGATCGAGCCGAGCCAGGCGATCAGACTCAAGAGTGAAATGGCCATGCCGGTGTAAATCTCCCGGTTGACCGGAGAGATGATCTGCCAGAGGCCGGGCTCTTCCTGGTTCTGTGTAGCTTCAGTCAAAATTCACCTCGCGAGCCGCCGGTGTAGAAAGTCAGTGGGTACAGCCGGTAGCCAGCTGTTTCCTCTTTCTTTCGTTAACGTTATTGAAAATCATTCGCATTTGATAGTCTACTGCTTATCCGTCCGCGATATGCTCCGGGCTCTCAGCGAGCTTCTGTGTGTGATCGACGAGCAGGGTTCACGTACCTTCGGGCGAAACAAATCTATGTGATACGTTATAACATCACAAAACACTTCAATTCAGCGATGTTGCGACAAGGAGGGAAAGCGATGGAAGCGAGGTGGGGCCAGTTGCTGGCTGTGGTTTTACTGGCGGGGCTCTTTCCGGCGCCTGGAGTTCTGGCAGAAGACGCGGACAGGATTGAGGAAGAAATCATCGTCATTGGCAGTAAGACCAACGCCACCCGTCAGGAGTTAGGTACCAGCGTCGGTCTCTTCGACGCTGAGCGAATCAAAGCCGAAACCATCTACAACGTCGAAGACATCTTCGATCGAACCGCCAACGCCTTCACCGGTACCGCCAGCTTCGGTGCCTACAGTATTCGCGGTGTGAACAACAACGGGATTGCCGGTGCCTTCAACAACTCCAACGCGCTGGCGTCTATCGTCTTGAACGGCGTTGCTATCGGCATCAACTCCGGCGATTACCTGAAACCGTCCATGTTTGACGCGCAGTCCGTTGAGATCCTTCGCGGACCGCAGTCTTCCCTCCAGGGGCCGAACTCGCTCATCGGCGCCGTTTACACGAACTACAACCGCGCGCAGTTCGGCAACAACGATGGCGTGGTGCGTGCGGAAGGAGGCGAGCTCGGTACGCTGCGCCTGGGGCTTGCTCAGAACCTGGAGATCGTTGACGACGTGTTCGCGGCGCGAATCGCCCTGGAGAAGCGGGAGGCTGATGGCGACGTGGTGAACACCACCACCGGGACGGACAACGTGCAACGGGAAGATGAGGAAACCATCCGTCTGGCCCTCGGCTGGCGGCCGCAGGGAGACGATCGTGTAACCCTCGACTTTACCTACATGCACAACGACTCAGACTCGAATCCCTTTGCGCTTGTGGTGGCTCCGCCGGGCGGCGACCTTTTCGACCGCGAGCAGCCTTTCGATGTGGATGACGAGTACCCCTCGGAGTTTGATCTCTTTGCCTTTGAGTTCGGCTGGCAGCTGAGCGACTCCTGGCGCCTGACGGCGATCACCGGCGTCAGCGACTTCGAGCTGCTGCAGGTATTCGACGGCGACCTCACACAGTTTCCGTTTCTCGCCGTCGAGAGCTTTATCGAGGAGGACCTGTTCAGTCAGGAAATACGCGTGAACTATGCCGGTGAGTCAATCGATGCCATCTTTGGCGTCTATTACGCACGGTCGAGACGGG
>JBCDDI010000140.1:0-7716 GCA_039180365.1 Pseudomonadota bacterium | reverse complement strand
CGGTTGCAGTATCGCCAGTGCCGGCACTTGCGGGGGCCGGTCGCGGGGTTGCGGGTTGCAGGGGTTGCACAACGGGCGTTTGCGCGGGTGTCGGGTTCATGGGCGGAGGTGCAATGGCCTCCGGTGTCTGCATGGCCTCAGTCAGTTCGTAGCTGGGTACGTCACCTTCCTCGCTGAGGTGATCGTCGCGGAGCCGTTGTATCTCAAAGTGTGGCGTTTCCAGGTTGACGTTCGGAACGATAACCACGTGTGTGCCGGTCCGGCGTTCGATTTCTGCAACGTCTGCGCGCTTCTCATTCAGCAGGAACGAAGCGATGTTCAGGGGCACCATGGCGCGGACAACCGAGCTGCGCTCCTTGAGGCACTCCTCTTCCATGATTCGCAGCAGCGCCAGAGCGAGCGAACGCGTGTCGCGGATGCGTCCCTGGCCGTTACAGCGGGGGCAGATTTCCGTGGTCAGCTCTTCCAGGGAAGGTCGCAGGCGCTGCCGCGACATTTCCATGAGGCCGAAGCGGGAGATACGACCCACCTGCACGCGTGCCCGGTCCGCCTCGAGGGCCTCACGCATCTTGTTTTCGACGGCGCGCTGATTCTTCACGGCGGTCATGTCGATGAAGTCGATAACGATGAGGCCGCCAACGTCGCGCAGTCTCAGTTGCCGGGCGATCTCTTCCGCCGCTTCGAGGTTGGTGTTGAGGGCGGTTTCCTCGATGTCGGCTCCTTTCGTGGCGCGAGCCGAGTTAATGTCGATGGAGACGAGAGCCTCCGTCGGGTCGATGACGATGCTGCCGCCGGAAGGCAATTTCACCGTGTGCTGGAAGGCGGTCTCAATCTGAGACTCGATCTGGTAGCGGCTGAACAGCGGAATCGGGTCGGCGTAGAACTTCACCTTGTCCTGGTAGTTGGGCATTACCTGATCGATGAAGGTTTTTGCTTCTTCGAACGCCGCTTCACCGTCGATGAGCACCTCGCCGATGTCCTTGCGCAGGTTGTCGCGGATGGCGCGAAGGATGACGCTGTTTTCCTGATAGAGGAGCACGGGTGCTTTCTGCTGGCCTTCGGCCTGCTGGATGGCTTCCCAGAGCTGCAGCAGATAATCGAGGTCCCACTGCAGTTCTTCGCTGCTCCGGCCGATGCCCGCCGTACGGATGATCACGCCCATACCCTGAGGTATCTCCAGCTGGCTCATGGCTTCCCGGAGCTGGTCGCGGTCCTCACCCTCGATGCGGCGAGAAATACCGCCGGCCCGAGGATTGTTAGGCATCAGCACCAGGTAGCGGCCAGCCAGGCTGATAAACGTGGTCAGGGCGGCCCCTTTGTTGCCGCGCTCTTCTTTATCAACCTGAACGACAAGTTCCTGTCCTTCGCTGACGAGCTCGGCGATGTTCAGGCGTCCATCGCCCGTCTTCTTCTGGAAGTACTGGCGAGAAATCTCCTTGAGCGGCAGAAAACCGTGCCGTTCGGCACCGAAGTCGACAAAGGCGGCCTCGAGGCTCGGTTCAACGCGGGTGATTTTCGCTTTGTAGATGCTGGCCTTTTTCTGCTCGCGGCCGGCGTTTTCGAGATCGAGGTCATAGAGCTTCTGACCATCGACGAGCGCCACCCGGACTTCTTCTGCCTGGGAGGCGTTGATGAGCATTCTTTTCATGAATAATCCTGTTCCAGAGTGCTGGCCATCTCCTGGGAGATGACGGGCGAAGCACCGGCACAGGTTGGACAGGCAGCGGCGAAGGAGTCACCGTTTTTTGGGGTGAATCCTGCTTGCACTGGATTCACCGCGGCCTCCGATGTTCGGCTGGCAGTCTTCCTGGACGGAATAATGCCCGTGTGCCGGGTACGAAGACCCTAGCAGCCGATCGAACGGACCACAGTCAGGTGGCCCCGGCAGGATCGATCGGTCGACTTGTTCCCTCAGGCCGGTCGGCTTTTAGCCGCCCGGCGGTATTCTCACTTCGAACGCTCACATCGGAATCAATCGAGGGCGCAGCATTCAGCATTTATCTATTGGGCTCTGCCTATAGGGCTCTGCTGAAGGTCTTCGTCTCTCGCTACTGATAAATGGTCGTTTCAGCCAGGCTGCGCCGATCGCAGGATGAGCGCGATCTCGACCGCCAGATTGGGAGAGAGAAGCTGTTTGTCTCAGAGTGGTTCCGCGCCGTTTCTGTCCGGCGATTCGCTTTCGTTGTTACTGTTTCGTGTTGTCGTTGAGAGTCATCGAGAGTCTCGTTGACACTCGGCTCCTTCACCGGAGCGGGGTCGCGTGGGACAATTCATGTTCTCCCGCCAAAGCTGACGCTTCAGAAGCACGTCTAGCCAGGCGGTCGACTGGATGAGGGCCCTGCGCAGACCCTGTCGGGCGCCGACATGGGCGCTGCGACTGCAGGAGCTTAACAGTTGGACTTAAGTCCTTCAAACAGTTACCAAAACCCAGCTTGTCCACAGGAGACACCGTGGCGAGAACCAGAGATCGCCGTAGAGCCGGACAGCAAAGCGCCCGGGTAACCGGTAGCACCTCTCGCAGGATGCCCGATGATTCTGCGAAAGAAGTTGGCCCCAGGCGGGAGGGTGCCCGGGTCGTCACGATCACCTCCGACGAGGCAGGCCAGCGCATCGACAACTATCTTTCCCGCGTCCTCAAGGATGTGCCGAAAAGTCGCATCTACCGCATGATCCGTCGCGGCGAAGTCCGCTTGAACGGTGGCCGCACTAAACCCACGGTGAAGCTGGCCGGAGACGACAAGCTCCGAATCCCACCGGTGCGGCGGGAGACTGGGCCAGCACCGGCGTTTATCGGTGACCGTCAGCTCGACGCGCTCGAACGGGCCATCATTTTTGAGGATGACCGGCTGCTGGTTCTCAACAAGCCGGCGGGGCTGGCCGTACATGGCGGCAGCGGCGTCAGCTTCGGCGCTATCGAAGCGCTGCGCAGGCTTCGGGACTCAGACACGCTGGAACTGGTGCATCGCCTCGACCGGGAAACCTCTGGCTGTCTGCTCATTGCGAAACGCCGGTCGACGCTCCGGAGCCTGCACAGGCAGCTTCGTGAAGGTGCCATCGACAAGTTTTATTGGCTTATCGCCCACGGTAGCTGGCCCGCTGAACTGACCGAGGTTGATGCACCCCTGGAGAAATATGTTGCCGGTGGCGGCGAGCGACGGGTGCGGGTGAGTGACGCTGGCCGGGCGAGCAGAACGACCTTTAGCGTAGAGGCGCACGCTGATAACGCAACGCTCTTAAGCGCCGAGCTGCACACGGGTCGCACGCATCAGATTCGCGTCCACGCCCGCCACGTTGGGCACAGCCTGGTTGGCGACGCCAAGTACGCCACAGCGGCAGAGCAGGAAGCCGATCGTGGCCATGCAGTGAACCGGCTGGCGTTGCATGCCTTTCGGATCGTGCTGCCAGCCGCAGAGGCGACGCCAGAACGATGCTTCGAAGCGCCTCTGCCGGCCGACTTCGAGCGCCTATGGCACAGCTTCGGCAGGATCGGCGCCGAGGACGGGTGAGCCCGCGTTCATGAGCATGGTGGTCAGGGCGATGAGGGGGAGACCAATCAGCGCGTTGGGATCGCTGCCACCCAGGGCCTCGAAAAGCGCGATACCGAGGCCTTCGGACTTAAAGGCGCCTGCGCAATCGAGTGGTTGTTCCCGGGCCACATAGTCGGCGATCTGCTGCTCAGTCAGCGTGCGGAACCTGACCGGCGTCTCGACAACCTCAACCTGCTCCTGCTGACTATCCAAGAGACAGAGCCCTGTAAGGAAAGTTACCGATCGTCCGGAGAGCCGCGCGAGCTGTTCCCGGGCTCTGGCTTCCGTCCCGGGTTTACCGAGCACCTCATCGTCCAGCGCGGCCAGCTGATCGGAGCCGATCACCAGCGCCCCAGGGCATCTCTGTGCACCAGCGCGGGCTTTGGCGATAGCCAGGCGCCTGACCAGATCCTGCGGCGCCTCGCCGGGCCTGGGGGTCTCGTCCACTTCCGGTGCTACGGTGGCGAAGGGCAAGCCCAGGCGTTCGAGCAGGGCGGCACGATAGCGGGAGGTAGAGGCGAGTATGAGCTCCATGGGCGATCTGGGTCCTGTGTCTTCGGGCGTCTTCGGCATGCTGCTGATCGTCGGAAACTGCCTTGAAAATTAGCAGCTTATGAACGAATCAAAGGCGCCGGAAAACCTCCGGATCGGCCTTTACAGCGCCCGACAGGGTACCTATGATTGCGCCCCCTATGAACACCCGGTCGCAGGAAACGCTGCTGTATCGGGATCTGGCAAGGCGAGGGGCGACGCTGACGCGCGTTCTGAGCCTGGATCTGCTGCCGCGCCTGAAGGATCTGAGTGCAGAGGGCGCAGCTTCAACGACCTCTTCTGTAGATGTGTCGCTCAGCTTCAGCGAAAGCGCAAGCGGGGCTGCGGTTGTTGAAGGTCGTGCGTTGGTCCGGCTGGATCTGGAATGCCACCGTTGCGCGGAGGCGCTGCCTCACGAACTCGCCGCAGAATTTCACTGTGCGATCGTTGGCTCGGAGGCGCAGGCCGATGCCTTCAAGGAATCAGGAGCCGCGAGCGATGTGCTCGTCGCAGCCGGGATGACGGTAACGGTAGCCGATATCGTCGAGGACGAACTGCTGCTGGCGCTACCGGATCGCCTTTGCGCTTCGGAGCCTTGCGAGCATCTGCCGGCCTTGAGTTACCCGGCGGACACAGAAGCAGCGGGCCCTGAGGCCAGCGATCATGAAGAGGAAGGAAGCGACAATCCTTTCAGCGTGATGGCGGAGCTGAAGGCCGGACTTGCTAAGCCGGAAGAACGCTGAGGCATCCGCCTCAGACCACGAGTGCCCATGCGGGGCTCTGGTGAAGAAAAACCGAACGGGCGGTCGCAGACGTTTGCTTGCGGCGGCCTGAGTCGAGATCAGATAACAGTAACAGGCTGGCTGTCGCCAGCGAACGGAGGCCCTAATGGCAGTCCAGCAGAATAAAGTCACCCGTGCAAAGCGCGGCAAGCGTCGCTCCCACGACGCACTCAAGAAGCCAACTCTGTCCATCGATTCGATGACGGGCGAGACCCATCGCCGTCACCACGTTACTTCGGACGGCTTCTATAAGGGAAAGAAGGTCGTCGACTGAGCAGCGTGAATCGCCGCTTGCAAATCGCTACCTGTAAGCGCCGCACGTAAAACTGCCCGCCGCCGGCGTTAGCGCCAGCTGACAGATGCCAGGTGGCAGATGCGAGGTGGAGAGCGCCGGCGCTGACCTGATCAGGCTGCCTCCAGCAGCCAAACCATTTACCCTGGTTCTTTCGGCTGCCCGTTGTTGGCTGGTGCCGGGTGCGTCGGCGAGGCATTATCGATCAACGAGGAGGGGGTATCGTGAGTCTAGGTTTTGTTTTCCCGGGCCAGGGGTCCCAGACCGTCGGCATGCTCGGTGCCATGGCCGAAAAACACGATGTCGTCCGAGCGACCTTCGATGAAGCCGGCGAAGTGCTGGGTCTGGGCATGTGGGACCTCGTTGCCGAAGGGCCACAGGAACGACTCAACCAGACAGAAATCACTCAGCCGGTTCTGCTGACCGCAAGCACGGCCCTCTGGCGGGCCTGGCAGGCCGCCGGCGGCGCCTCTCCTGCGATTCTTGCGGGCCATAGCCTCGGTGAATACTCAGCCCTTGTCTGTGCTGATGCACTGGATTTCTCCGACGCCGTCGCCCTCGTGCATCAGCGCGGCCGCCTGATGCAGGAGGCCGTGCCGGCAGGAGAGGGTGCCATGGCGGCGATCCTGGGCCTTGACGACGATGTGGTTGCCGAATGCTGTGCCGCCGTTGACGGCGTTGTCAGCCCGGCTAATTACAACGCACCGAGCCAGGTTGTGATTGCCGGTTCCGCGGCCGCCGTTGCCGATGCCGTCGCGCGTTGTACGGAGGCCGGCGCCCGGCGCGCCGTAGAGCTGCAGGTCAGCGGTCCTTTCCACTGTGAACTGATGGCGCCGGCTCAGACAGGATTCGCAGCGGCCCTCGACGCCGTAGAGCTGCGCATGCCGAAAGTACCCGTGGTCCACAACGTGGATGCGACCGTCGCGGAAAACACCGATGAACTCCGCGCCAAACTCATCGACCAGATTGCGCAGCCGGTGCAGTGGACGCGCTGCGTGCAGGCGATGATCGCCGCGGGTGCGGACCGCTTCGTGGAGTGCGGCGCCGGCAAGGTGCTCAGTGGTCTCTCGAAACGCATCGACCGGAAGCTGCCGACCAGCAATATTGATGAACCAGACAGCTTCGCGGAAGCGCTGACGGAGGTGTGAGCGCCATGGCCGACGCAAGAACCACGCTTGTTACTGGCGCAAGTCGCGGCATCGGCGCCGCGATCGCAGACCGCCTCGCCAATGACAGTTATGTGGTTGGCACCGCAACCAGCGAAGCAGGCGCTATGGCTATCGATGAGCGTCTCGCTGATCGAGGCATGGGCCTCGTTATGCGCGTCGATGATGATGCTTCTGTCGAAGCAGCCCTTGCTGCGCTGGCAGAGGCTGATCGAGCGCCGCAGATTCTTGTTAACAACGCGGGAATCACCAAAGACAACCTGCTCATGCGCATGAAAGCGGAAGAGTGGACGTCGGTGGTAGATACGAACCTCAACGGTCTCTACCGCGTTGTTAAGCCCCTCCTGCGGACGATGATGAAGGCACGCTGGGGCAGAATCATCAACGTGAGCTCGGTTGTTGCACGGATGGGTAATCCCGGTCAGAGCAACTATGTGGCCAGCAAGGCGGCCATTGAGGGCTTCACAAGATCCCTTGCACAGGAAATCGGTTCTCGAGGCATTACCGTCAATGCCGTTGCCCCCGGTTTCATCGAAACGGACATGACGGCGGAACTTGATGAGGCTCAGGTGGAGCTCATGGCAAGTCGTATTCCCCTAGGAACGCTTGGTCAGAGCAGCGACGTGGCCGAAGCCGTTGCTTTTCTCGAGAGTGACCGTGCCGGCTACATCACCGGCGAAACGTTGCACGTCAACGGTGGCCTGTACATGGCCTGAAAGCTGCTGACGGAGCAGAAAACAAAGGAAAAATCAGGCCCCGAAGCAGGCTTCGAGGCCAGGAAAAACGCTGGTGTTGGTCGATTCTGTCAACATTGGCGTCAACTTGAATTGGGTATGGGCCGCCTATAGAATGCGCGTCGCCCTGCACCCCAGGAACCAGATTGGGAGATCCCTGCGTAATGAGCAGCGTAGAAGAACGTGTTAAGAAACTGATTTGCGAACAACTCGGCGTCAAAGAAGAAGAAGTCAAAGACGAAGCCTCATTTGTTGAGGACCTCGGCGCCGACTCTCTCGACACGGTTGAACTCGTCATGGCCCTCGAAGAGGAATTCGAAACGGAGATTCCTGACGAGGAAGCCGAGAAGATCACCACGGTCAAAGAGGCCATCGGCTACATCCTGGCGCACCAGTAAGCCAACTTCGACTACCTACATCCGTACATCCATTTGTGCCTGAAGCCGCGTCTACGGTTCGTAGAGCGGCTTCTTGCGTTTAGGATGACCGCGAACTTCCGGTAAGGTTGCACAGCGAAACGAGAGAGCGCAATGAGCAAGCGAAGAGTAGTTGTGACGGGCATGGGGCTGCTGTCGCCGATTGGCAACAGCCTTGAGTCTGCCTGGGCGAATGCCCTGGCGGGGAAGAGCGGTGCCAACGCAATAGAAGGGTTTGAAACGGAAGACTACAGCGTCAAGATCTGCG
>JBCDDI010000139.1:0-7743 GCA_039180365.1 Pseudomonadota bacterium | reverse complement strand
TCCTGACGTGCGGCCTTGCTCCTCTCTTGGTGGGGTCTTGGTGCTCCCTTGGTGAAAACCGAACCGCCGGGTATGGTGCTTCGTTCGCGAGACTTTAGAGAGACTGAACCTTCCATGAGCGACGCCACCGAGCCGGACAGCCGCCAGGATTTCTTCGCCAACTTCGATAACAATCCCTTCCATGAATACCTGGGCCTGACCCTCGAGGAATACCGCGCCGACTACTGCCGCCTGCGCCTGACGCCCTCAGAAAGCACCCCGACGGGCATCGGTGGCAGCGTTAACGGCGGCGTGATAGCTACCATGATCGACATGGCAGTGATCCCGGCCGTGTTTGCCGGTCTCGAGGACGGTGGCAGCCAGCCGGCCGGGACGGCCGATCTGCAGGTCACCTACCTGCGCCAGTCGCACGGCAAGTGGATCGACGCGGAAGCTTTTGTCATCAAGCGCGGCCGGCAGCTCTGCACCGTTGAGGTGAGTATCGTCGATGACAAGGGCACGCTCTGTGCGCGGGGCCGCGTGCTCTATGCCCTGCGACCCGCCTGAGCTTCACTCTTTTACCGCTCCGGTCAGCCCATAGCGCCCGATTTCGCGATCGGCCCGCGGCTTAATCTTCATCACGAAGATGCCGCTCGGGTCGGCTTCCCACATGAGGCGCTTCAGAGTGTCCAGAACGTGGTCATAGGGGCCGTAGACGAGGGTACTCACAGCGTTGGTTTGCACCTCCATTTCCGGGACGGCGTTCAAGGCCTCGAGAAAATCATCCACGGCCGGGATGAAGGCATCCCGGGTTGGATACATGGAGATCTCAACGACAACGGTTTCGGCAGACATGACGGCGGGTTCCGGTAGTGGTGGCTGGGTCCCGTCGCCGCTCGTCAGCGCTCGTTCAGAACAGGTCGGGCTCCCGATTGATGGATACCAGAGTCACGTCCTCAAAGTCGAGATTCTTCGGCAACTCCTCGCGTCGTTCGTCCAGAAACGACATGGTTTCCACGTAGTTGGACAGTTCCAGCTCTGCCGCCGGTTTCGACCAGAAAGGACCCCGTGGACCCTCCCGCGTGTCAAAGTACCAGCGACCTTCCCGAAGGTGAATGCGTTCTTCCGACGCGTCGAACAGCGCTTCCGGCGTGTCCTTTTTTCTCACTTGGTCCCCTCTCCCGGTCACGGTTGTCTCTCTTTTCTCGCTCTTGGCAGGACGATTGGAGCGAGCATAGTGCACTTGCACTAGCCAAGTTGTACGGACTTTGTTGCATATCCGGTTCTACTTGTCCGACCGGACCCGGATGGCTGCCTATTCCCAGACTTCTTCTTCGAATTCCACGTTGGTGTTGGCGCCGGCGTCGATCTCATCCACCACGTAGACCACCGTTGTGCCCGAGTAAACGGGCTGATAGTAGATGCCGCCGCAGTAGTAGTAGGTGGCGCCTGCCCGGACGATGGTGCTGTTACAGCCGTAGGGCAGATAGGAGAGTCGCATCCCGCGTCGTACCCGGCGTCGGACACGCCGCCGCGTCCGGCGCCGAGTGCGACGACGCACGCCGGCAACGCTGCCCGGGCTTGCCGGTCGTCCTGGCGCGCTCTGGGCGTTTTGTGTGACGCCGAGGGCGGTGCTGGTCACTATGAGGGGGAGGATTGCCTTCAAGAGCTTTCTGCGGTCCATGGCTATTCTCCTTTCGCGTCCAGGTCGCGCATCATGGGTATCTGCACGGCGTCTGCTGCTGGTACGAAGTCGAGGGAGCCACTGGGCAGCTCAGGGTCCGTATCCCAGGAAAGAAAACCCACCGAGCGAGGGGCGCCGCCGTCAAACTTGGCGGAGATAGCGATCTTTCCGGGCAGCGGAGGGCCTTCCATGGCCAGCCAGAGCTGCACGTCTACTTCAGGACCACGTATCACAAGCTGGTGATAGCGTTCGCCGCGAACGAGGCTCTCGCCGAGATAGCGGGTGGTGGAATCTTCGTCTCGGAGGCTGCCGGCAACGTCTTTCATAACGAGATCCAGTAGCGGCGCATCTACCTCGAGTTCCTCCACGGCGTATTCAGCAGCCGCTTCGATGCTGGCCGGGATTTCCGTTTGCGCGTAGAAGTTTCTCGGCTGGGTGGAGACGGAGAAGGTGCCGTCGTTGAAATAGATTTCTTTGCTGCCATCGGCGGCGACGTTGGTGAGTCTGAGTGACGCCGGTCGCAGCACTCTCAAGGTGACCATGGAGGCGTGTTCGATAATGAGCCCTTCCGGAAGCCGCGCGTCTGCGTAGGCATCACCTGAGACGACGAAAGCGTCGAGTTCCGCAATAGCGGTGCTCATAGCTGCAAGCAGCTGCTCGGCCTTTTCATCGGCGCTCGCGGGAGCCGATGCCAGTGCGGCGATCAGCAGCGCGGCCAGCCCCGTTCTTTTTCCAGTTCGCATGTTTCACTCCATGATCGTCAGCTGGATGCTTCGGCAGCCGTTGCTCTGCCAGACGACGGCAGACTCTAGGGCAGGGCAAGGACGGCGAGTGATCAGAAATTCGTCAAACTGCGTTCACCGCTTGCAGGGTTTCCGCGCTCGCCACGCCTTTGAGCAGTGGTTAGCATCAACGGTTTTGCGGGGACCCTGCCTTGACTGACCTTTTCGAGCCGCTGACCTTCCGCCACGGGCCTGCTATGAAGAACCGCTTCATGCTCGCACCGCTGACGAATTCACAAAGCCATCCGGATGGCATACTTTCGGAGGTCGAAGAAAACTGGCTGACCTATCGGGCCCGGGGTGGCTTCGGCCTTACTATGACCTGCGCCGCTCACGTGCAGGCCGTCGGCCAGGGTTTTCCCGGTCAGCTCGGCGTCTTTGGCGATCAGCACGTGCCGCGACTGAAAGACCTCGCCGGGGGTATTCATGGCCACGACAGTCGCTCTGCGGTACAGCTGCACCATGCCGGTATGCGTTCACCGGCCGAGCTCATCGGTGAAGCGCCCATATGCCCGTCCGTGAACGAAGAATTCGGTGCTCGAGCGCTGACCACGGAAGAGGTCGCCGGACTCGTTGAAGACTTCATCGCCGCGGCCGAGCGCGCCGATCAGGCAGGTTTCGATGGCGTTGAGCTCCACGGCGCGCACGGCTACGTGCTCTGCCAGTTCCTGAGCCCGGAGATCAATCGCCGTGACGACGAGTACGGTGGGAGCCTCGAGAATCGGGCGCGGCCGCTGCGGGATATCATCCGCGGCATCCGGGCTCGCTGCCGCGATGATTTTCAGCTTGGTGTGCGGCTCTCGCCGGAACGATTCGGGCTGGTCACCGGTGAGATCCGTGATCTGGCCGCAGAGCTCCTGGCGAACGGCGATGTTGATTACCTGGACCTTTCGCTCTGGGATGTGAATAAAGAACCGGTGGAAGAGGGCTTCAAGGGACGTACGCTGATGTCACTGTTCACGGAGCTCGATCGAGGCGACACCCGGATTGGCGTGGCCGGTAAGGTTTACTCGGCGGAGGTGGCGCGGCAGTGTCTGGCGGAGGGGTCTGACTTTGTGTTGCTTGGCCGCGCGGCGATCCTGCATCACAACTTTCCCGAGCGCGTGGCGGCGGATCCCGATTTCAACACGATTGAACTGCCGGTGAGCGAAGACTACCTCCGCGGGGAAGGCTTAGGCGAGGCCTTCATCGGCTACATGAAAGGCTGGAAGGGATTCGTCAGCGACGATTAAGAGGGGAGACATGCCATGAGCGAAGTCATTGATTATCAGGTGGATGGCCACGCGGCCATCATTACCCTTAACCGCCCGGACAAACTGAATGCGCTGTCCGCAGAGCTGCGCGATGCGCTCACGGGCGCCCTTACGGAGGTTCGGGAGAACGATGCGGTCCGCGTGGCCGTACTCACCGGGGCCGGTCGAGGCTTCTGCTCCGGCGCCGACCTGACAGCCAACAGGGCTGCCACTGAGGAGCCGGGTCAGAATGAGCGGCTCGACGAATTTGGTTGGGTTGGCCGCCAGGCCATGAGCGTTTATCGCCTCGACAAGCCCGTTATTGGCGCCATCAACGGCGTTGCCGCCGGCGCGGGTATGAGTCTCGCGTTGTCCTGTGATGTCCGAGTCGGCTCGGAGAACAGCCGCTTCAAATCCGTATTCATTGAGCGGAATCTCTCGCCGGATTCGGGTTTAAGCTTCTTTCTACCGCGGGTTGTTGGCCAGTCCCGGGCGGCGGACCTTATCTATACGAGTCGCCCGGTGGATGCCGAGGAGGCTTACCGGCTTGGGCTTCTCGATCGGCTCGTCGCGCATGACGCGCTCCTCGATACGGCCCTTGAGATGGCAGCAAGCATGGCCCAGTGGCCGCCGCTGGCGTTGCGGTCGTCGAAGCGCGTACTGCAGCACAACCTGGAGGTGGGTCTCGAAGACGCGCTGCGCTATGAGATGACGGGTTTGAGCTACGCGGGGAAGGCGCGGAACGACGCCGCTGAATCTATGGAGGCGTTCCGGGAGAAGCGGAAACCCGACTATACGGGCACCTGAGAAGCGACTCCGGCCGTTGCTGGCGCGCCTTTGATCAGGCCAGCATAACCTTCGCTTCAGCAACGTCCTCGTGGTACTCCTCAAGATCTGCATCTTCGAAGTCCGGATCGAGACCGACGTTGCCGAAGGCGGGCACCGCCGACCAGTCCTGTCGGGCGTGCGGGTGGTCCGTGCCGAAACGGGTCTGCAGGTAGGAAACCATCACCAGATCGACGAAGTCCACGTCCGCTACGTGGCGATCAAAGTCCGTGTAGTGGGCGGGAACCAGAGTCAGGTCTTCCGGGAAATCCCAGCTCTCCAGAATCTTCTTGCCGACACGCCCGTGCAGATTATCGATGATCTCATCGAGGGCGAAGCTGTCGCGAATCAGCGCGGGATTGTCTTCGGCGAAGGAAAGGATGGGTAACACGCCAATAGTGTGTATAAGGCCCGCCAGCGTTGCCTGGTCCGGGCGCAGGCGCGTGAAACTTTTGGCGAGCACCCCGCTGATGGCGGCGACTTCGCAGGCGTGGGTCCAGACCGTTCGCAGCTTGCGATCAACGATGTCTGAGGTGGCCTGAAACATGTGTTCAATCGCCAGGCCCGCCGCGAGGTTGGCCGCGTACTCAATGCCAATGCGACCGATCGCCTGCTGCAGGTCGTCGATCTCGCGGACAGCGCGGAATACGGGAGAGTTGGCGATACGGATAAAACGCGCTGAGAGCGCGGGGTCCTCGGAAACTACCGTCGCCAGCTGCTTCGGCGAGATATCGTCCTTCTGCGCCGTGTCCCGGATGCGAAGCGCTACCTCGGGCAGGGTCGGTAGTTCGAGCTGATCGCTATCGATGGCAGCGTCGATCTCACGCTGGATGATGTCCACGGTATTCGACATCTGGGGTTTCTCGTCCAATGAGTGCGGGCGGACAGTATAGGAAGGGGTCTGCGCCCAGGAGCGCAAACTGAGTCTCAATCCCACCAATCAGAGAGCCGACAAGTGCTAAAGATCCGTGCGCTTCAGCCGTTACAAGATGCGGGTCATTCCCTCGGTGCATTCACGACTGGTGCACGGCTTCAGAGCAACCCCGGTGGTGCTACGAAGCCGCCGATTTCGGCGGTGATCTGCCGGGCGAACTCAATCGTTCGATAGTCGCGATAGGGTGCGCTCACCGCCTGAACGCCGATAGGTAAACCGTCGCGGGACAGTCCCGTGGGGAAAACGGTGCTCGGCAGATAGGCGTTGACGATCATTCCGGCCCAGAAGAGCTGCTGGAAGTAAGGTTGCTCAACGTTGTCGACGTTAATCGTGCGCTCCTCGAAAGGACCGTGATCGTGGGGGAAGGCGGGCGTTGCCATCTGCGGGCAGAGCAGGATGTCCCACTCTTCGAAGAACGCCGACCAGGCAAGGCGCAGGCGCTCCCGCTGTGTGTTCGCGCGGATCCATTCCCGGTGCGGTAGTACCGTTGCCCGGGTCTGCACAGCGTCGATGCTCGAGTCCGCGGGATCAAGCGCGTCGGCCGCTGCCTGCGCTGCCGCCACCTGTTCTGCGGTCATGGCGGCCGTCATCACGGAGGTCAGCAGGGTCCGATAGTTGCTGTGTGCTTGTGCGAGATCGATGGCAGGTCGTGCTTTGTCGGAGACTGTGGCGCCGAGTTTTGCCAGTGTCTCGCCCGCCATGATCACCCGGTCGGCAACTTCCGTGGCAACCGGGGACATCTCGTCTGTGGGCCAGACGGCCACGCGGAGATCGCTTAAGCGCTCGAAGTCCGCTGCTGGCAGATTCAGCTGCCAGCCAAGGGCCTCGCGTTCATCGGGTCCCGCCATGATGTTGAGAGCCACGCGAAGGTCATCGGCTCCGCGCGCAAGGGGGCCGCACACGGCAAGATCTGCTTCTGGAATGTTCTTCACCAGTTCGTGGCCGGCCATGGGGACGATGCCGTAGGTCGGTTTGTGACCATAAACGCCGCAGAAGTGCGCGGGATTGCGGATCGAGCCGCCGATGTCAGAGCCCGCTTCCAGACCGCTGAACCCGGCCGCGAGAGATGCCGCACTGCCGCCGGAAGAGCCGCCGGGGGTGCGCGACGTGTCGTAGGGATTGCCCGTTGTGCCGTAAATCGGGTTGTAGCTCTGAAAGTCTCCAAGATCCGTGGGCACGTTTGTCTTACCGAGAAAGACTGCACCGGCTTCCTTGAAGCGTCGCACGGCGAGACCGTCTTCTTCGGCGACGTTGTTGCGGAATGCTTCGATACCCCAGGTGGCCGGTGTGCCGGCTATGACGTAGGACTCCTTGATGGTCATGGGCACGCCATGGAGTGGTCCCGTCTCATCGCCGCGTTTTAGGGCGGCATCGGCTGCATCAGCCTGTGCCCGAGCTTCATCGAAGAGGCGCACGATGACCGTGTTGATGTCACCGTCGAGGCGCTCGATCCGATCGATGTAGTGCTCGGTCAGTTCCCGGGCGCTGATCTGTTTTTCGCGCACCGCCTGGGCGAGCTCGAGGGCGGTGAGGTAGGTTGGATCTGTCATACGCTGTCTCCTCGTTCTTCGGCGGCGATGGCGGCCTCGACGGCCGGTCGCGCCAACATGCGCTCGGCATGTGTATGAATCTTCGGGTAGTCGGCTGAGGCCAGGCCATGGATCGGCAGCCACTGGGTGATCGTGAAAAGGTAGGCGTCGGCGGTGGAGTAGGCTTCTCCCAGCACCCAGGGTGAATCGACCAGCTCCCGTTCCATGAGTGCAAAACAATCCGCCACCACCTCTGGCGCTTTGCGTTTCATTTCAGCGATTGCCGCCGGATCGTCGGCCCAGCGTTCTCCCCGCCGGATGTGAGCGTGGGCGACGTGAACGGTGCCGCAGAGGTAGGCGTTGAACGACTGCAGGCGAGCCATCTGGAAGGCATCCTCGGCGGGTGCGAGCCGCGCGTCCGGATAGTGCTGGGCGATGTAGCCGAGAATGGCGGGGGTTTCCGTAAGCGTGCCGGCTTCCGTTGCGAGCGCGGGTACCCGGCCCTTGGGATTCACCTGATGATAGGTAGCCGTGCGCTGTTCAGCGCTGGCGAAGTCGACGAGTTTGAGTTCGAAGTCGGCGCCAGCCTCCCGGAGCGCAATGTGCGAGGCGCGGGCGCAGCTGCCCGGTGCGTAGTAGAGGCGCAAGTGTCTTCTCCCTCGAAAGGTCCAGGTTACTCCGTGGCCCGGCTTTCACCAAGCAGATGACCAAGCAGATGACTCCGCCGGCCGCGCCGAGTGCACCCTCGGCACCGCCGGCGCCCTCGCCGTCTACGGCG
>JBCDDI010000138.1:0-7791 GCA_039180365.1 Pseudomonadota bacterium | reverse complement strand
GCAGGGGTAAGCACGACCCTGGCGCCCAGGAAACGCAGGAGTTTACGGAGTTCGACGCTGAAGTTTTCAGCCATGGTAACCACAAGCGGATAACCCTTCTGAGCGCAGACCATGGCCAGGCCGATGCCGGTGTTGCCGCTGGTGGCCTCGATAACGGTTTGCCCGGGGCTGAGCTCGCCGGAGCGCTCCGCGTCTTCGATGATGGCCCGCGCCATGCGGTCTTTCACTGACGCCATGGGATTGAAGGACTCCACCTTCACGTAAAGATTGACGTGTTCAGGCGCCATGCGGTTGAGGCGTACAAGGGGCGTATTGCCAATAGTGTCAAGAATATTGTCGTAACGAGCCATGTTGCTCTCCGTCGCGGTTTGTCGTGGCAGGCACTTTAGGAATCGCCGTCACCGGGTGCTTGGGGAACACATGGGGATTTGTTGAAGAAACCTTCAGGGAATCCTCATGACACCCTCAAGGGATCCCCAAGCAACGCACCTACCCCGGCCCTAAGGTGCACCCCACTCGCAGCGGCACCAACCGGGCGAGCTACTGACACAAGCAAACGACAGGAGATGCAAGCATGGAGACGACAACCGTCAATGCGCAGAGGGTAGATAACGGGGTAAATGTGGACGCCCTCATCGGCGCTCGCGAGGCGCTGACCGAGGCACCGGCCGGTGCCCAGTTCACCTGGCGCGCCACAAGCGACTGGATCAACGGCACCCACACCCGGGCAAACGTGAAGGGCTTCCATGGCCTCGGCGACGAGCAGAGCCACCGGCAGACCTTCAGCTTCGACTCCGACCATCCGGAAATCTTTGCGGCAGAGGACGCGGGCGCAACGCCAGTGGAGTATGTCCTGGTAGGTCTCGCCGGCTGTCTCACCGCGGGCGTGGCCAGCGTTGCCCAGAATCGCGACATCCAGCTGAACAAGGTCAGTGCGACGATCGAGGGCGCCATGGATATCCAGGGCATTCTCGGCATCGATGGTGACGTGCGGAACGGCTTCGAGGACGTCACCGTTCGCTTCGACATCGACGCCGATGCAACGCCCGAGGAAATCGAGGCCCTTGTCGCCCAGAGTCAGAAGCGCTCGGCGGTCTTCGACATCATCACCAACCCCACCCAGGTTACGGTGCAGGTGGAGGGCTGAGCAATGGAACGGACCCTGTCCCCCTTCCAGCAGCCGAGTCCCCGCCGGCCTTACCCGATGCGCCGGCAGGCCCGCACCGTTGACGTGATCGTCATCGGTGCCGGTCACGCCGGTCTGGCCATGAGCGCGCGGCTTACCGCCCGCCAGGTGGAACATGTGGTGCTGGAAGCAGGGGACATCGGTCAACGCTGGCGTCAGGAGCGCTGGGATTCGCTCAGGCTCCTGACGCCGAACTGGACCATGACGCTGCCCGGACAGCCCTACAGCGGCGTCAATCCGGACGGTTTCATGCATAAGGATGCGCTGGCCGACTACCTGGCTGCCTATGCGCGAGGTCAGCGTTCGCCTGTGAAGCGCGACAGCCGCGTGCACAGCGTCAGAGCCGTCAACGACAGATACCTGGTGACGACCACGCAAGGTGAGTGGTACTGCCGCGGTCTGGTTATCGCCACCGGCGCCTATGCCAATGCTGTGCTGCCACGCGTTGCAGAAGCAGTGCCTGCGGGCGTGACGCAGCTGACAGCGCGCGATTATCGGAACACCTCCGATCTGCCTCGGGGCAAGGTGCTCGTCGTCGGCGGTTCCGCCACGGGCCTGCAACTCGCGCAGGAGCTCAGGGCGAGCGGACGGGAAGTTGTGCTTTCCGTTGGTGAGCATGTGCGCATGCCGAGAACCGTTGCGGGCCGGGACATCTACTGGTGGCTCTCTGAAGCCGGCGTGCTCTATGAGGCCGCCAGTGACGTTGATGACCTGGTCAGAGCCCGGCGTCTGCCGTCACCGCAGCTGGTCGGCCAGCCAGGTCCTGACCTGAACCTCGGGCGCCTGGCTGCGGAAGGTGTGGAGATCGTGGGACGTTTTGCGGGCATCAGCGACGGCAAAGCGCAGTTCTCCGGAAATCTGCCGCACCTTTGTAAGAGCGCCGATCTGAAGCTAAAACGGCTGCTGGATCGCTTTGCGGAGGCAGTGCCCGGGGTCCTCAGAAACGATGAGTTGAACGTTGAGCCGACGATGTTCGGGCGGCCACGCCTCGCCATAAAGCTTGGCGACGAGATCAAGAGCGTGCTCTGGGCCACGGGTTATGCGCCCGATTACAGCTGGCTCGATGTTGATGTCCTCGACCGGAAAGGGCGTCTGCGGCACGACGGCGGCGTGGTGGCAGCACCGGGTATCTATGCCCTGGGCCTGCCGCTCATGCGCAGCCGCGCCTCTACCTTCATCGCCGGCACAGCGGCGGATACCGAGGCCATTGCCGAGCACCTGTTCGGCTACCTGGAAACCTGCGCGCAGCCGTTGGCTGCAAGCACCTGATTTATGTAGCAGGGAGAGAACCATGCTGGAAGTCACACTACACACGATCCTGAGTCAGAGCGCGTTGACCTTAGGGCCCGCCATTCTGGCCACTGCCGCCGGCTGCCGGTTGGCCACACTCTGGGGGCAGATGCTCTCGGAACAGCGCTGCCGGAGGTGCGGACGATGCTGAGCGAAAAACTGGACGCAGGGCAGGTGCCTCTGTTCCTGACCGACGGCGGCCTTGAGACAACGCTGGTCTTTCACGACGGCTATGAATTGCCTGAATTCGCCGCATTCCCGCTCCTCGACACGGCCGCGGGCCGCGAGCGCCTGCTGACCTACTACCGGGCGTACATCGAAATCGCTCGCCAGGCCGGTATGGGCTTCGTGCTGGAGTCTCCCACCTGGCGGGCGAGCGCTCGATGGGCTGCGCGCCTTGGCTACGAGGCAGCCGACCTTTGCCGCCTGAACCAAAAAGCCATCGCACTGATGCAGCAGCTCAAGGACGAGCACCAGTCTGCCGCCCTGCCAATGCTCATCAGCGGCTGCATTGGCCCGCAGGATGACGGTTACGAGCCACAGCAACAGATGGACGTGGAAACTGCCGAGCGCTACCACAGCCCGCAGATCCAGACGTTCGCCGCAGCTGGGGTCGATATGGTTTCCGCAGTTACCATGACCTATCCCGAGGAGGCCATTGGCATTGCCAACGCAGCTGCCACAGCAGGACTGCCGGCGGTGATTTCCTTTACAGTGGAAACGAACGGCCGGTTGCCGGTTGATGTCTCCCTTGAGGCAGCCATCGCTCGCGTTGACCGTGAAGCCACCGCGCCACCGGCCTACTACATGCTCAACTGCGCACATCCGGATCACTTTGATCTGGCCGCAGGGGCGCCGTGGCTCGAGCGAATCGGCGGCGTACGCGCCAACGCCTCACGAATGAGCCACGCGGAGCTCGACGAGAGTGAAGTACTTGACGACGGAAACCCGGAGGAGTTCGGCACACTGAACGGACAGCTACACACCCTGTTGCCTGCGCTGCGCGTCATTGGCGGCTGCTGCGGCACGGACCACCGCCACATTGGCGCCGTCGCCCACGCGTGTGCCCACTGACTCGGGACCGTTCCGCTTCGAGCAGTTCGAGGTCGACGTAGCCGGCTTCGAACTCCGTGCCAGCGGCGCACCGATCTCGATTGAACCGCAGGTGTTTTCCCTGCTCGTCTACCTGATTGAGCATCGGGACCGGGTTGTCTCGAAAAGCGAACTGCTCGACGAGCTGTGGGGCCACCGCTTCGTTTCCGACGCCGCGCTTTCAACGCAGCTGCGCTCGCTCCGTAAAGTCCTTGGCGACAGCGGCACGGAGCAGCGATACCTGAGGACCATCCGCGGGCGCGGCTACCGCTTCATCGGCGCCCTGAAGACCGAGGTGACATCCAGGCCAAGCCACCCATCAACCGGTAACCTGGGGCCGCAACGAACGCCCTTGTTTGGTCGGGAAGATCCTCTGGCCCGTTGCGCTGGCGCCATAGAGCAGCATCGCCTGGTGACGGTGCTTGGAATCGGCGGTACCGGTAAGACAGCTTTCGCCAGACACCTCGGGCGCCTGGCCGGGGCAGCTTATACGGACGGTGTCTGGTTCATCGATCTGGTGCCCATCACGGACCCTGACGGCATCCACTATGCGCTGGCCAACGCGCTCGGCCTGAAACTCACGGCAGATGACCCGAGGGAGCAGCTGATTGCACAGCTGCGTGATCGCGAGCTCCTGATCATTCTCGACAACTGCGAACACCTCGACCCTGTGATCGCCGAGGTTCTCGACGGGCTGCTGGAGTTCACCCGGAAACCCAGGTTCCTCGCCACGAGCCGGGAGCCCCTGGATCTCGCGGACGAGTACCGGTTTTATCTTGATCCGTTGCCGGTTGTTGGCGCCGATCTTCGACCGCCTGCGGTGCAGCTGTTCCTCAGTACGGCCCAGCGCCACGCGGTTAACATTCAGGCCAACGAGTTAGACGCGGTACAGAAAATCTGCCGTCAACTCGACGGTCTGCCGCTCGCTATCGAACTCGCGGCGGCTCAGCTCAGCTATCTGTCCCTGGCGGAGCTCGGCGAGCGGCTGGACCGGCGTTTTGAGATGCTCACCGGGCGCACGCGGGTGGGCAACCGGCGCCAGGAGAATCTGAAAAAGGTCCTCACGGACACCTGGGACCTGTTGGAGAGAGAAGAACGCGCGTTGCTTGGCACCCTCGCCGCCTTTCCCGGCGCCTTCACCATGGACGACGCAGAAGCCCTGCTCGGGCAGACGGGGCATCGCAAAATCACAACAACCATGGCACGTTTCGTGGAACTGTGCCTGATCACCCGGACAGCATCTGCTACAGGCTGGCAGATGCTGGAAACGGTGCGCCTATTTGCGCTCAAGCAACTGGCGCCCGAAGCCCGCACGGCTAACGCCGACCTTCACGCACAGTGGTGCCTTGATCAAACCGGTCAGGACGTCCATAGACACCGCCACGATTTCCAGCTGGCTCGCTGGATGCGCAGCCACTATGACGACGTTGTCGCTGCCCAGGATCACTTCTGCTCGAGCCGGAACTTTGCAGCACTCAGCACGGTTACCTCCGCGCTGGCCCTGACCATTCAGCTGGACGAAGGTGCGCGGGCCCGGGAACAGCTCGACCGCATCGAGCGCTACCTGACGCTGATCGCGACCCCGCAACTCGCAAGTCGCCTGCACGCCGTCGCCGGCGTTTGCGCCATGATCCTCGCGGCGCCGGACCGCCTCGCATTCCATGCCGAGGCAGGGCTCGCCGCGGCCCGCAGGCTGGAAGACCCGATAGAAGTCGCAGCGCAGCTCATTCTCGTCTCCGTGCGGACCAGCTTCGTCGATCCGGATCTGGCGCTTCAGCAGCTCGATGAGGCCGTTGAACTGGCTCGCAGGCACAACGCAGCAACGATTGTTGATGCGGCAAACAGCTTCCGGGCCTGGCGTCTTGCCGTCACCGGGCAGTATGAGGCAGCCCGACGCTATGCCCGGGAGATCGCAGATCGGAAGTTCCAGCAGGGTTTCGATAATCTCACCTTCAACGCGGTCTGCGCCCTGATCGCCAGTTCCGCCAGAGACGAACCCGCAGAGGCCCTGCGCTGGACCGAGCGCATCGCTGCAAGCGCCGATGCCAATCTGCTCTGGTCAGCACAGCTGCTGATGGCGTGCGTTTATGCGCTCCATGGTCACCTCGAGACAAGTGAACAACTGATTCGCAAGATACATGAGCGACTTGGTCGTGCCGGTTGGGATGGCCTGCCCGATCTGCTCGTCCCCCTGGCCCTCCTTGCCCAGGCGCGAGGCGAAGAGCAGCAGGCGAGTGCCTTCTTCGCCGACGTGCTCGACGTGGCGCAGCCGCTGCAGAGTTTTCACGTGGTTGCCATGTACCGGCAGTTCAGAGTCAAAACCGACCGACGCAAGCAGGCTTCCCACAACCGCTCCGCGATCGCGGAAAAAGTCAGCGCCTACCTCGCCGCTTCCTGAAGCTCACGCTCTCTCAAAGCAGGACTGATCAGGTATCCTGCTCTCGACCGTTACGCTGGCCCGCGACCGATCGCCCGGCAAAGCTGGAAGACACAACGATGGACACCCACGTGCACGCCGCAATCACGTTAACAGCTGTGCTGCTGCTGAACGCGGCCTGTGCCTATCAACCGGATACGGCCTCGCCGGTCGCTCAGCCCAGCCAGGGGCCAGCAAGCTGCTCAGGTCCCTTTCGGCTGGATAGCCTTCACCCGATCGGTGGCGACCCTGCTCCCGTCGCCGTCTACAAGGAACTCTGCGACGGCGGTCTCTATCTCCTCGACGGTTCCAGCTTCGCTACCCTGCTGCTCATCAACGAAAGCTGGCGCCTGGAAACGCTCCGGACGCTCCGCTGGCAGGAAGCGGAACAGGCCCTGATCGTGCAGGCCGACTACATTACCGGCATTGGACCCACCGGAGTTGTACCCTTCTTCGTAGAGTTCACCGTCGAGCCCGGTTCGGAGGGCTGGCAGGTCAGAGACACAACTAATCGGGAAGCGGCCCTAAAGGACGCTGTTGCGGAAATAGTTGCGGAAGATGGAACCGTCGAAATTCTCACAGCCCATCAGCTTCAGGCGCTCTCGCTGACGGCCAACGGTGAGCCCTACCCCATTGCCGTGGACTTTGAACAGAACCGGCTGATCGTCAGCTCCCAGTGGCTCACTTCCGGCTCAGAGCGGATCACCGACGTGAACGTCTGGAAAAACCGCCTGGCCTATTTCATTACTTTCAAAACAAGCTCACCAAAAGTCGGCACGACCGACATGAAGCACTCCATCATTTATGCCGTTTTGCCGAAAGATTATCGTGCAATCAGCGTGGGTGACCGGGAGCTGGACGCAACCGCCATCCGCGTGAAAACCGGAGTCATTGATCGGGGCAGCTTCCGCGGAGCGTCAACCCCCTGAGCCACGCAGAGGAGCACTGAGCCATGGCCAGCTTTCTACTCGTCCACGGTTCCTGGCATGGCGCCTGGTGCTGGTACAAGCTCACAGCCCACCTCGAGGCTGCGGGACACAGGGTGATTGCCCTCGATCTACCAAGCCTCGGCAGCGACAAGACGCCGGTCGCTGAGATCACGGCAGACAGCTGGTCTGATCACCTCATTGAGCGCCTCGACGCAGAACCGGAGCCCGTCATCCTCGTCGGTCACAGCCGGGGCGGAATGCTCATCAGCAAAGCGGCGGAAGCCAGACCGGAAAAAGTGGCGAGACTCGTCTACCTCTGCGCTTTCCTGCTTCAGGACGGCGAAACCATTGGTGACGTTATCCGCTCACCGGCAAACGCGGCTTCCACAATCTCGGACAGCCTTGAGCTGACAGCAGACGGTCTGGCAACGACTGTCCGGGAAGAGGCGCTGGAAGCGCTTTTCTACAACAGGTCACCGCGGGAAGACGTGGTCCTCGCGAAGCTGCTTGCCCAGCCAGAAGCCAACGCGCCCCTACTGGCACCGGTGGCGCTCAGCGATGCGCGCTTCGGCGGTGTGCCGCGGAGCTATATCGAGTGCCTTCAGGACAATGCGATTCGCATCGACCTGCAGCGCCAGATGGTCAGCCACCTGCCCTGCGAGCCTGTAATAACCATGGACACAGATCACTCGCCCTTCTTCTCAGCCCCTGAGGAACTCGCCCGGCATCTCGAGAGCCTCGTGGGTTGAACGTTTGTGCCCGGCGCTGATCCGGAAGCGCGCCGGAAGTAATCGCCTCCGCGCCAGAGTTCTCAGGGCTGCTGCTCGGATCCTTCGAGGGCGGAGCGCACCGCCTGCGCGAGCGAATCAAGGGAAAAG
>JBCDDI010000137.1:0-7826 GCA_039180365.1 Pseudomonadota bacterium | reverse complement strand
CGGGCGTTGCCGGGATTGCTCTCCGTATGCAGGATGCGCGAGGCATGGGCGTAGAGCACGGGATCATCGCGCACGGCTTCAAAGGCCGGCAGGCGGATAACGCTGCGATGCCGGTCTTCGGCTTTGACGTCTCGAACGAAACGCACGATCTGAACCTCGTCCGCTGCCTTGTCAGGCGCCTGGTCAGATGGCGCCGCGGGCGGCACCGGCCCCTCAGCCGATGCACCGCTTTCAGCCCCAGAGCCAGTGACACCCTCCATGGCGTAGGGGTCTTCCGGCGGATTCAGCCGTCCCGGAGCGTCCAGATGGGTCGAGTCGATTTCAATCCAGTCCGGGGGCGACTGCCTGCGGGCGAAGGCCGTACCGCGCAGATCCGTGATCTCATCAATCGCTTCGCCACGGGCCAGACGATGCGCAAGCTCTGCCAGGGCCCGTTCGGCGTTGCCGTAGAGAAGAATGTCGGCCTTTGCATCGAGCAGCACGCTGCGCCGCACCTTCTCTGACCAGTAGTCGAAATGGGCAATGCGACGCAGGCTCGCTTCGATACCCCCGACCACGATAGGGATGCCTTTGTAGGCCTCCCGGAGCCGCTGGCTGTAAACGATGACGCTGCGATCCGGCCGCCGGCCGCCTTCACCGTGTGGGGTGTAGGCGTCGTCCCGGCGGATCTTCCGATCCGAGGTATAGCGATTGACCATGGAATCCATGTTCCCGGCCGTGACGCCAAAGAAAAGGCTCGGGGCGCCGAGTGCCTCGAAGGCGCTCGTATCCGTCCAGTCCGGCTGGGCGATGATGCCTACCCGGAAGCCCTGGGCTTCCAGGAAGCGGCCGATGATGGCCATGCCGAAGCTAGGATGATCTACGTAAGCGTCACCGGTCACGAGGATCACATCGCAGGCGTCCCAGCCGAGCTCGTCCATCTCTGCGCGCGTCATCGGCAGCACGGGCGCCGGCGTCAGGCGATGGGCCCAGTAGCGGCGGTAACTGAACAGCTTCGCAGGTGCAGGCTGTTTTGGGAGCGCGGGGGAGGCCATGAGATTCCGCGGAGTCGGTGGACGGAGCATTATCGGCCCGCGCCGGCGTTCCGTCGAGGCGCCGTTCGCCCGAGGCCTGCTACCGACCGGTTGACTTGCGTGTCCGGGTCGCTCCTCCTGCGTGACGCTTCAGTAGGCGAACCGCAACTCGACGCCGTAGACCCTGTGGTCGTTCACGTTGAAGGATGGCGCGTCCAACAGCTCTACTTCACCCGTCGTCGTGCTGACGCCGGAGAGCCCCAGCGTCAGTGCGACGCGTTTCTCGAACAGGTTGTCCGCGAAACCGGCAATGCTCCACTGGCGCCAGCGGTAACCCGCCCGGACATTGACGAGGGTGTAAGCGCTGCCTTTGTTCTCCCGTAGGTTGGTGACATCGGAGAACTGACTGCTTGCGTAGCTCACGTTGCCGCTGGCGAACCAGCCCGCTCCCTGATCCCAGGCGAGCCCCACGGTAAAAGTTGTCCGGGGTGCCGTGTTGAACTCGTTGCCAGCCAGGTTGGCGTAGGTCGGATCCTCAGCATTCACCGGATCCCCATTTTCATCCACCGCGAAGGGGAAGTCTTTGAACTCGCTGTTCACGAGACCAAGCGTTGCGAAGCCGGTCAGCGTATCGGTAAATCTGAACCGGGTTTCGATCTCGACCCCGTAGAGCTCAGAAGCCCCGGCGTTGACAATTAGCGTGTCGAGATCGAAGCCGGTAGGGCCCGGGATCGCGATCTGCTGATCCTGCCAGTCGGAGTAGAAGACATTGGCGTTGAAGACAAGCCGTCGTTCGAACCATTCCGATCGCCAAGCCAGCTCGTAGTTGTCCAGGTATTCAGGGTCGAACTGGCTTAATACCGGTGCCGGTGGAACGATGCGAATGTAGCTGCCGCCGGCACGGTAGCCGCGGGCGTAGTTGAAGGAGAGCGAGCGCTGCAGAGCGAAGCGATGGATGATCGATGCTCGCGGAAGCCAGGCGTCGAAGCTACCGCGAGGCAGCGGCTCCGCGTTCCCATCTCCGCTACCGATCAGCGCGTCGCAGGGCTGGCCTCCGAACGTCGGAACGAAGGGGGCTACGACACAATCGGCAGGCGTCGCCTCCAGGATCGTTTCCCCGCCCAGGTTGCGGAACTCCTCGTCGTCGTAGCGCAGGCCGACGCTGAAGGTCCAGCGTTCGTTCAGATCGTAGGTGACGTCGGCGAAGAGCGCCCGGTTCTCCGTGGTGCTGGTGCCGGAAGTTCGGGCGACGATGCTTGCATCGGCGGGGATCGACGGGAAGGGAAAGGGGCCGCTGAAGGTGGTGCTGTTCGGGCTTTCAATGTCGAACCAGTAGGCGCCGAACCAGCCTTTCAGGCGACCGAAGTCGAAGGCCGCGCGTAGCTCTGCGGTATAGGTCGTGTTGTCGCTCAGCGAGCTGCCGAGTCCGAATTCCACGTCGTTCAACCCATCTTCACGGGTCACCAGGCCGAAGAGCGACCAGGCCTGGTTGAGGTCCCAACGAGCCTCCAGATAGGTTCGGTTGACTTCGATATTCGTAAAGCGCTCCCGGTAGGTTTCTCGTCCGAACGGGTCGAACGCCTCGAACTCCGGAGATCCAACTGGCCCGGGGGCCTGCATGCGGTTGCGATCCCCGATTTCTGTATCCGTGTAGGAGTGGCCGACTTCCAGCCGCAGGTCGTCCGTCGGTTCCCACAGGAGCTTGGCTCTGCCGGTGAACGCTTCCTGAAAGCGCGTGGTGTTGCCGCTAGCAACGTTCAGTACCTCGAAGTCGATCTCTCGCTGGTCGAGGGCGAAGCGAACGGCCAGCTTGTCGTTGATCAACGGCACATTCAGCGTTCCGGAGTATTGCCGGTTGTTTTCGTTGCCAGCCACAATTCGAAGGTCTGCACCGAATTCGTAGTCAGGATCCGCTGTGGTGGTAACCAGGGCGCCGGCCAGGGCGTTCCTGCCCTGGATGGTTGACTGCGGTCCACGCAGGATTTGCACTTGCTCAACGTCCCAGAGATTTGCTGCGCCAAGGTTTGCCGCCTCGGAATTCGGTGAGCCATCTACGTAGACGTTGGCCGTTTGCCCACGGCCGGCCCCGCCCACTCCGCTGATCGAGATCCCCCGGATCGACAAACCATTCAGGCTACCGTCGCCGTTGGTTGAGACGTTGGGGGTTCTGAGCAGAATGTCCTCAACGGTAAACAGCGCCTGCTCTTCGATGTCCGCCATAGTGACGACAGAAACGGAAGTTTGGGTGTCTTGCAGGGAAAGGTTTCTTTTCGTACCGAGGACGATGATTTCTTCCTCGACGGTGCGCGGCGCGTTCTCTGAGCGAATCCGAACGTTTTCTTCGCCCGGGGGCTTCTCGGTGATTACATAACTTCCTTCAGCCGCGGTCTGAAAGGTCAGATTCGTCGTCGCAAGGGCAGTTGCGAGGGCTTCGGGAAGAGAATTCCGACCCGAAATCCTGGGCGCTGTCTCTCCGGCCACCAGCTCGTCTGGCGCAAATACGCTCGTCCCATAAGTGGTTGCGATCTCCTTTAGCGCTCGACTCAGGGGGCCAGCCGCAATTTCCAAACGTCTGCTGGCGTTAGCGGCCTCCTCTGCTGGCTCCTTTGCTAAGGCGGCGGGCTCGAGAGTCGTCAGGAAGATCAGCAGCACATAGAGCCACGCGGCGGCCCTTGCCACCGTGTTGAGTTGGCTTTTCATCTAGGATGACTCCCGTTGAGGCGTTAACGCGATTGCGTCTCAATCACATTTCAACCTCTTGACGCGCGAGATGACTGATTCGTTACCAGTCAGTGGATTTTTCTGGTCGATCAGGTGCTGCGGCTGGTCTTTATTCGATGAGGATGACGATCTGGCTGGGGTCCGAGTCGTCAACGGCTACCGGAAACAGCTGCGGCAGCGCCACGAGCATCGACTGGATGTCGTTGCTGTCGAAGTAGGCGGATACCGTCATTGCCTCAAGTTTGGCTTCTGTTCCGCGGAGGACGATGGGGGTGTCCGAGTAGCGGTTAGCATCCGCCACCAGCTCCATCAATGTGGCCCCTTCGTAGTCGAGGCGTGCCTGTCGCCATGCAGCGAAGCTCGCGGTATCGAAGCTACCGAAATGATCGGTCGCGCTGCCGCCGAGCGTTTTGCCGAACTCGCCGGGCCCCAGCTCCCGTTGATTGACGAGATCGCTTTTCTGACCACCGATCATCATAGAGGTGGTGTACTGAACGCGGCCTTCCTGCACGGCAACGCGAACAAGGCCACCATTGTTCCGGACCTCGAACACTGTGCCCAGTGCCGTTGCCTGAACGCTGCCTGCGGTGATCGAGAACGGGCGTTCCGGATCCTTCGCAACGTTAAAAACAGCAGCCCCCTGCACCAACTCCAGGGCACGGTGATCTTCGGACAGTCGCGCATGCAAGCTGGTGCCGGCACTGAGTGCCGCCGTGCTGCCATCGCTCAGCGTGATGAGTTTCGTTTCGCCGATGCCAGTCTCATAGCTGGCCTGAGCAGAGTTGGAAAGGCGCTCCTTAGCGTTTTCTAAGGGCCACCGGACAATTACCAAGAGCACCGCGACGAGCACTACGGCAGCGGCCGCCAGGGCGTGGCGGCCGTAGCCAACGTGCCGGGGAGAGCCTTCGAAGGCCTTGCTCTGAGTGGAAGCTGAAACGTCTGCTGCCAGGTGATCGCGGTTCAACCGCCCGAACTCCTGCCAGGTCGCCGCGGCTTCCGCATAGGCGTTCTCGTGTTTTGGGCTGCGGCTGATCCAGGCCTCAAAGGCAGACTGCTGTTCCGCCGATACGGCGCCGTCTTCCAGCGTCAGATGCCATTCATAGGCTTCTTCCATGAGTTGCTGATGGGCAGTGTGTCTGTTGCTTGTTGCCATCGACTCAGGTTTCAGTCTTCTGTTCCAGCAGACAAAGCCGCGTTGATTTCCGCGGCCGCACGGGCCAGGCGCTTGACTACTGCAGCGCGGCTGACGCCCTGCTTTCTGGCGACGTCGGCCTTGCTCATGCCGTCTATCCGATTCATTACAAACGCTTCCCGACGGCCAGCGGGCATTCCCCGGAGCACCTCATTGATGATCGACAGCTGCTCCTGTACCTCTATGACGCGTTCAGGACTGGATTCGTTACTCGCTTCCGGGAAGTAATAACGCTCTACGTTCGAGCTGTGTTTTTCCTGGACGTTGGCGTGTCGCAAGGCACTGATGGTGAGATTCTTGGCGGTCTGTCGAAGGAAGCCCGGATAGTTGTCGATCGGTTCACCTTGCTGCCTTCGAAACAGCTTTTCAAAGGCCCGCTGCGCGATGTCTTCCGGATCCGGCGGTCCGTCGCCGAACTGCCGGCGCAGATAAGCGGTCAGTGCCGGTTTGTGCTCACGATACAGGCGTTCGAAGTCAGCTGGGCCAAGCGACCGATCAGCAGGCACTATTTCGTTGAGCGCCTCGCGGTCGGCCTCGCCATCGGACGGCTTTGATTTGCTGCCAAATTGTTGAGTCATGCGCTCGGTTTTTACTGTCCCGGATCGAGGTTTTCTTCACTGAAAGCGCGCGTTCAGTCGAGGCGCGGTTTACCCCGGAGTTTTTTGGTCTGACCTTTCTGTTTCTTATGATCGAGTCGCGCTCTTTTCTGGGCGCGGGACGGTTTTGTGGCGACGCGCCGCTTCGGCACCTTCCGCGCCTCCTGGATGAGAGCTTCGAGGCGTTCCAGGGCTGCTTCCTTATTCCTGAGCTGGCTTCGATGTCGGTCTGAGAAGATGGCGATCTCGTCGGCGTGCGTCAGGCGGCTGCCGGCGAGCTTGCGCAGTCTTGTTTTTACCGGAGCGGGCAGCGTTGTATGTGCCAGCTGCACTTTCAGCTGCACGGCCGTTGCCACCTTGTTCACGTGCTGGCCGCCCGGTCCGCCAGCGCGAACGAAGCTGAAGCTCAAGGCTGAGTCCGGGATGTCGTGGTCCATGTCAGTCGGCCTCGTAAACCATGCGACCACCGACGATGGTGTAGAGCACTCTGGCTTCGAGAAGTTCTGCGGGATCTTCCTGGCCCGCATCAATCAGGTTCTTATCGAAAACCGCTATGTCGGCGAGCTTCCCGGCAGTGAGCGTGCCTTTCCGGTCCTCCTCGAAGCTCGCCCAGGCGGGCGCCCGGGTGTAGGCGTCGATGGCTTCTTCGATGGTCAGGCGCTGATCCGGATACCAGCCTGCCTCCGGCTCGCCGCCGAGGGTCTGCCGGCTGACGGCGGCATAGAGGCCATAAAGGGGACTTAAGTAGTAGCGGGCGGCGTTGGTCCCCGGCGAGTCGCTGCCGAAGATGAGAACGGCCCCTGCGTCCTTGAGTTTGCGGAAGGCATAGGCACCCTCTGAACGCCTTGCACCAATGCGTTCCTCCATCCAGCGCATGTCGTCGGAGACATGGTAGGGGTTCACCTCGGCGATGAGGTTCAGCTCTCCAAAGCGCGGGATGTCTTCCTCGCGCAGGACCTGCGCGTGAATCACCCGCCAGCGATGGTCGGCGTTGACCATGTCGCGGCGGGTGAGCACCCGTTCGAAGATGTCGAGCAGGATACGGTTGCCCAGGTCGCCGATGGCGTGAATGTGGGCAGGCACGCCGGTATCCGCCCAGGCATCAACGAGCTGCTCCATGTTGCCGGGCGCCCATCTTGTGTAGTGATCGCCTTCGCCCATGGTAAAGGCGGCACCTTCTTCCGCCTCCGGCAGCATGGGTGGGCGCAGGATGCCGCGGTTAATGGGATCGTGGTCGTAGGGCTTGAAGAACATGGCGCTCGAGTTGCCCATGATGCCGTCGACCCAGCCTTTGTAGCCGATGATCTTCAACCAGTCGTCGCCGTAGCCGCGGGTGATACCAAGGGCAGCGATATGTGCCCCCTGAAAGATGTTCGGCCGGGCCATGATTCGTGCGGTCAGCTCGCCGGAAGCTTTGAGGGCCTGATAGGCCCGCATCTGCTCGGCATCGGTCAGATCCTGAATGGTCGTCACGCCGCCTTCCCGGGCTTCCTTCAGCACGGCGCGAACGCCAACGAGCCGCTGTTCGAAGGGCATGGGAGGAATGACGTCGGTCACCAGGTTCACCGCTGTGCCGCGGAGGATGCCCGTGAGTCGGCCGTTTTCGTCCCGGCCGATTTCGCCGCCGACCGGGTCGGGCGTGCTGGCGTCGATACCGGCGAGATCCAGCGCCAGGGAGTTGGCCAGATACATGCTGCGGTTGAAGCGCGAAACCAGTACCGGATGTTCCGGCGTCACGGGATCGATCAGACGGCGGTCGGGGGTAAAGGGTCCTGTGGCGACGTTAGCCAGGGAATCTGCCTCCCCGGCACTGCCTTGCCCCCATTGCTCATAGGCGCCCCAGGATCCACGAACGATCCAGCTCCCGATCGGGAGCCGTTCTGCCGCCCCGGCAATGCGTTCGACGAAGGCCTCCGGTTCATGCACGTCGAGCAGGTTCACACCGGTCAGCAGCATTCCGGTGGAATCCATGTGCACATGGGCGTCGTTGAAGCCCGGGCTGACGAAGGCGCCGGCGAGATCGATCACACGGGTGTTCGGACCGGCTCTTTTAAGGACGGATTCCGTGCTGCCAACTTCGAGGATGTTCTCGTCTGCGATGGCCACGGCTTCGGCCCAGGGCTGACCGTCGTCCACCGTGTAGACGCGAGCATTCTTGAGAATCAGGTCTGCGCGCACGTCGGCCGGGCCGGCTTCGGCAACAGCGAAGGTCGCCAGCAGCGTCAGGCAGAGCAGGGTAAATGCCGGCAGTATTCCGGTTGTCATCGTCAAGCGCTTTCCCTTGGGCAGATTGGCAGATCCTGG
>JBCDDI010000136.1:0-7852 GCA_039180365.1 Pseudomonadota bacterium | reverse complement strand
CTTGACGCGCGCAAGGGCATCGAGATGTTCCGCAAGGTGGATATCCCGGTGCTGGGCGTCATTGAGAACATGAGCACGTTCATCTGCCCGGAGTGCGGCGCCGAGAGTGCCCTCTTTGGCCACGGTGGGGGTGAGCAGATTGCTGCCGAGACCGGCGCGCCGCTGCTCGCCGCCCTGCCTCTGGCCATGGCCATCCGTGAGCAGGCCGATGGGGGCACGCCGACGGTGATCGCGGAGCCCGACAGCACAATTGCAGCCAGCTACCGGCAGGCGGCCCGGCACATGACGGCCCGTCTCTGGGCGGCAAGTCAGGGTGCTGGAAGTACCGGCTCCGGCATTCAGATCACCATGACAGACGACTGAGGATTCGCGAGGCAATGACGATCAAATCGGACCGGTGGATCCGGGAGCAGGCGGCGCACGGCATGATCGAGCCCTTCGAGCCCGGCCAGGTGCGCTATCGGGGAGAGGAAAAACTGATCTCTTTCGGCACGTCGAGCTACGGCTACGACGTGCGCTGCGCCTCGGACTTCAAGGTCTTCACGAACATCTACTCGGCGACGGTCGATCCGAAAAACTTCGACGAGCGCAGCTTCGTGGACGTTTCCGGTGAGGTCTGCATCATCCCGCCGAACTCCTTTGCCCTGGCGAGCACCGTCGAGTATTTCCGCATCCCGAAGGATGTGCTCACCGTCTGCCTTGGCAAATCGACCTACGCGCGCTGCGGCATCATCGTCAACGTAACGCCGCTCGAACCCGAGTGGGAAGGCCACGTGACGCTGGAGTTCTCTAACACGACCAATCTGCCCGCCAAGATCTACGCTAACGAAGGGGTCGCGCAGATGCTGTTCTTCCAGTCGGATGAACAATGTGAGGTGACCTACAAAGATCGCGGCGGCAAATACCAGGGTCAGCGCGGGGTAACCCTGCCGCGGCCCTGAGGCGGTGCCTCAGCCGACGCTCCCGGCGGTGCCTCAGCCAACGTTCCGGGCTGTGCCTCAGCCGACGATGATCTGACCTTCGCCGGCAGCGGCGCCGGCCGCCACCATCTCCCCAATCCGTACCGGTGTTTCACCGGCGTCTGCCAGCTGCGCGAGGGCCGCGTCTGCGTCCTCCGCCGCCACGGCAATCACAAAGCCGATGCCGAGGTTGAAGGTGCGCTGCATCTCCGCCTCCGCCACATTGCCCGCCTGCTGCAGCCAGCTGAAAACGTCCGGGCGCGACCAGCTCAGGAGATCGATGCGTGCGGCAAGACCCGAGCCCTCGAACATGCGCGGCAGGTTTTCCGAGAAGCCGCCGCCGGTGATGTGACACATGCCCTTTACGGTGAGGGCGGCGGTGAGCGCGAGCACGGGCTTCGCGTAGATGCGGGTCGGCGCCATAAGCTCATCCAGGAGCGGGCCCTCAAGGCTTGCTCCCGTGCGCTCCAGGATTTTGCGAATCAGCGAAAAGCCGTTCGAGTGAGGGCCGCTGCTCGGCAGTCCGATCAGCGCATCGCCAGCCGCGAGGGTAGCGCCGGTGATAATCGCCGCCTTTTCCACCACGCCGACGCAGAAACCGGCGAGATCGTAGTCGCCGTCCGGATAGAATCCGGGCATTTCGGCCGTCTCACCGCCAACGAGGGCACAGCCCGCCAGTTCGCAGCCGGCAGCGATGCCTTTGATCACCCGCTCGGCGACGTCCACATCGAGGCTGCCGGTGGCGTAGTAGTCGAGAAACAGGAAAGGTTCGGCGCCGGTGACCAGCACGTCGTTGGCACACATGGCGACCAGGTCCTGGCCAACCCCGTCGTGGCGGTCATGGTCGATGGCGAGCTTGAGCTTAGTGCCGACCCCGTCCGTGCCCGTGACGAGCACTGGGTGTTGGTAGCCGCTCGGCAGTTCCGCCAGGGCGGCAAAGCCGCCGAGACCCGAGAGCTGCTCCGGCCGCCGCGTTGCCTTGGCTGCTGGGGCGATGCGCCGGACGAGCTCATTGCCGGCATCGATGTCGACGCCGGCGTCGCGATAGGTGAGGCCGCGGTTCTCAGGCGGCTGACGGTCGCTGCTCAAGGAAGGTCCTCGTTCTCGGCTGCTGCGGGGTTTCGGAGGGTGCGAGAGTCTACCAGACCTGCTTTTTCGAATTGGGTAAACTTCCCGCCCTCAAACTCTTATCGCTCAGACGACGAGGCAGCTTGCGCGCGCTCTTTTCATTTCCGCCGGTTCGGCGGCGCCCCCCCGGCAGACAGTTCCGAGCGGCATTGCCGTTGCTGGCAGTGCTGGCTTTCTTTGCCTGCGGCAGCACGCTGCGCGCGGCAGAAACCGTGGGCTGGCTCTATGAGGTAGCGGTCCCGGTCAGCGATCAGTCCAATGCCGAACGGAAGCGTGCTTCCGGTGATGCGCTCATGGTGCTGCTGTCGCGCTTGACGGGCCTTGCCTACGTGCCGCGTACAGACGTTGTCACGGCGGCGCTCGCCGCACCGGATGGGTACTACAGCCAGTTTGGCTTTGAGAGTGCAGACGATGACGGCCTGATGCTGGTGGTGCAGTTCGACCAGGGTCCGGTCCTCGATCTGGTCCGGGAAGCGGGCCTGCCGATCTGGCGTGCTCAACGGGAGCGGGTGCTGGTCTGGACGGTGGTCCAGGATGCAGACGGCCGACAGATTGTTGGTACAACCAGTGAGCTGCCGATTGTTGCCGCCATGAAAGGTCGGGCGCGGGACCGGGGTGTGCCTTTGTCCCTGCCGCTCCTTGACCTCGAAGATCAGCTTGCCGTTGATCCTGCGGCGGTGTGGGGGCGCTTGTCACAGGTGGTGGACCCGGCATCCGCGCGCTATGGCGCCGACGTGCTGCTGCTCGGGCGTATCACCCCGACGGCCGAAGGTGCCTGGTTGAGCGACTGGGAATTCTGGGTTGATGGTGTCGTCGTGCCCTTCGACCTCGAGGAGGCGGATCTGGCCGCCCACGGCATTCTGGCAATCGACGTGCTCGCCAACGAACTGGCGATTCGTCGGGTCGTGCACGGTCGCCAGGCCGGCCAGCTGCGCCTGGCGGTCAGCGGCCTGGAAACGCCCGCCGACTATGGCGCGCTGCTCAGCTACCTGCGCGGCCTTGAGTTTATCGAGCAGGTGGGCGTTTCCGGCGTAGAAGACGGCCGCCTCTGGCTGACCCTGGAAACCCCTGCGGAGCCCGGTCGCCTGCTCGATACCTTCGAGCGGGATCGACAGCTCTTCGACGACCAGCTTGCCCGTCCCGGGGCCGCAGATCTCAAGCTTGTCTGGCGCGGTGGTGGCTGACCTGAACCTTTCGCAGCTGCCGAACATCATCACCATCGCGCGGATTCTGCTGGTGGTGCCGACGGCCTGGCTGCTCCTCGAGAGTCGCTACGTGGAGGCGCTGGTGCTCATGGCCGTGGCAGGCGCCTCGGACGCCCTCGACGGCTGGATGGCCCGGCGCTTCGGCTGGATGAGTCGCTTTGGGGCTGCCATGGACCCCGTGGCGGATAAGCTGCTTGTGGCGTCCACGTTCATCATCTTCACGCTCCAGGGGCACATACCGATCTGGGTGGCGGCGATTGTCCTCGGTCGGGACGCGATCATCATGACCGGCGCCGGTGCCTATCGGCTGTTCTTCGAGCCCATTCAGTTCGCGCCCACCCTCATCAGCAAAGCCAACACGGCCATGCAGATTGTGGCGCTGCTCATGCTGCTCTTCGGTCTCTGCGGCTTCGGCGCCGTCTCCGACTTTGCCCTCAAGCTGGTGGATCCCTGGTGTTTCTATCTGCTTGCGGTCCTGGGTTTAAGCTCCGGCGTTGACTACGTCATCACCTGGGGGCGCAAGGCCTGGTTACAGGGGCGGGCCCGGTCTCATGGCGATTGAGCGACGTCCCCCGGCCGGTGCCGGCAGCCGATCCCGGCAGGTGCCGATGGCGCTCAAGCGCGAAGCTGAGCTCCGCTTCGAGACCTTCGATGTGGGCGCAAACGGCGAAGTTGTCGCAAGTCTCAAAGGCCTCGCCCAGCGCGGCAGTGCGCCCGGCCTCTGGCTCTGGGGCGAGACCGGCAGCGGCCGCAGCCATCTGCTCCAGGCAAGCTGTGAGCTTGCGGACAGCGCCGGTCGCAGCGCCCTCTATCTGCCGCTGACGCTCCTGCCCGCGGCGCCCGTTGCGCTCGAAGTCCCCCGGACCCATCTGGTGGCGCTGGATGATGTCGAGTGCTGGCTGGGCAGCCGGGAGCTGGAAGTGGCGCTCATGGCGCTCTACGAACGTCAGCTGGCCGCTGGTGGTCAGTTTCTCGTCGCCGCTTCCGGCGGCGCCCGGCGCCTCGACTTTGCCCTCGCCGATCTCGCTTCGCGGTGCCGGGCTCTGCCGAGCTTCGCGCTACTGCCGCCGGACGACGAGGGTCTGCGCCGGATTCTCCGCTCGAGCGCCGGACGCCAGGGCCTCGAGCTCGACGAAGCGGTCCTCGACTTCTGGCTGCATCGCGCCGACCGATCGCTGCCCCTGCTCCTTGGTGAGCTCGAGCGCCTCGATGAGGCCGCCCTCGCGGACCAGCGGCGCATCACCATTCCCCTCATCAAGGACGTGCTCGGCCTGTGACACACCTGCTCTGCACCGGCGGCGGCACGGCCGGCCATGTGGTCCCCGCCATCCCCATCATGCGCGCCTTTCTGGACGCGGGAGCTCGAGTGGATTTTGTCGGCAGCGGCAGCACCATGGAACGGGACCTGCTCGCCGATCTTGACGTGACCTATCACGGCATCATGGCCGGCAAACTGCGCCGCTACTTTTCCTTGGAGAATCTCCTCGATGCCTTCCGCGTGCTTGGTGGGATTTTCCAGGCGCTCTGGCTCCTCGGCCGGCTCAAGCCCGAGGTGGTGTTCTCAAAAGGCGGCTTCGTCAGCTTTCCCGTGGTTTTTGCGGCCTGGTGCTGGCGCGTCCCGGTGGTTGCACACGAGTCCGATCTGAGCCCGGGGCTTGCCAATCGGCTGGCGCTGCCCTTTGTGCGCACGCTTTGCGTGAGCTTTCCGGACACGCGGGTGGCGAGCTTCTCCGGAGATCTCCGCTACACGGGCACGCCCGTGCGGCCTGAGCTTCTCGCCGGTGATCGGGAGCGCGGCCGGGCCTTGCTTGAGGCGGACCCTGGCCGGCCCGTGGTCCTTGTTACCGGCGGCAGCCTCGGCGCCGACCGGTTAAACGCCATCGTCCGGGACGCACTCCCCGGAATCCTCGAGCAGGCCGTGCTGGCGCATGTCTGCGGTGCCGGGAAGACCGTTCCGAGCGACGCCGCCGGCTACCAGCAGTTCGAATATGTCCGGGAGGGCTGGGGCGACCTGCTAGCCGCCGCGGACCTGGTTATCTCCCGGGCCGGGGCGAACGCCCTCTATGAGCTGCTTTCCCTCGGCAAACAGAACCTGCTTGTACCGCTGCCGCGGGCGGCGAGTCGCGGCGACCAGATCGAGAACGCGGCCTGGGCCGAAGGCCAGGGCTTCAGTCGGGTTATCCAGGAGGAGGCGCTCACGCCTGAGGGGCTCACGGCAGCGGTTGCCGAGTGCCTCTCGGCCGATGAATCTGGCAGAATCGCGCGTTTTTCGCCGCCGGACTCGGTCCGGCTCATCGTCGAAGCGGTCCAGGCTGCCGTCGACGCTTAAGGATCCGCCATGTACAAGATTAGAACTTACAACCAGATCGCCGTCCGTGGTCTGGAGCGCTTCCCGCGGGATGGTTATGAAGTGGGCTCGGAGATCAGCGACCCCCACGCCATGCTGCTCCGGAGCCATAAACTCGATACGGCGGAAATCACGCCCAGCCTCCGGGCCATCGCCCGGGCCGGCGCCGGGGTCAATAACGTGCCGGTGGACGCCTGCACCGAGCAGGGTGTGGTGGTTTTCAACACCCCGGGGGCTAACGCCAACTCCGTGAAGGAGCTGGTGCTGGCGGCCCTGCTCATTGCTGCTCGCGATCTCGTCGGCGGCATTCACTACGTGCAGACCCTGACGGGCATCGATGATGAAGCAGAGCTCAATCGCCTTGTGGAGGCAGAGAAGAAGCGCTTTAAGGGCCGGGAGCTCTACGGGAAGTCTCTCGGGGTGGTTGGCCTCGGCGCCATCGGCTCCCTGGTTGCGCGCGCGGCGCTTGATCTAGGTATGGACGTGCTTGGCTACGACCCGGCCATTTCCGTGGACGCGGCCTGGCGCCTGCCGTCGGAAGTGCAGCGCATGGAAAATCTGCCGAGCCTTTTTTCCCGGGCTGATTTTGTGACCCTGCACGTACCGCTCCTGGAAGAGACCCGCGGCCTCATCAACGAAGAAAGCCTGCGCTCCTTCCAGCCCGGCAGCGTGCTGTTGAACTTTGCCCGGCAGCCCATCGTTGATACGGAGGCGCTGACCCGGGCCCTTAACGACGGCCAGGTGGGACTCTACGTCGCCGACTTCCCGGTCCCGGGCCTCACAGACCATCCGCGGGTACGGCTGACCCCGCACCTCGGTGCCAGCACTGAGGAAGCCGAAGAAAACTGCGCGGTGATGGCGGCCAACCAGCTGGTGAGCTTTCTGGAGACGGGCAACATCCAGAACTCGGTGAACTTCCCCGCGGTGAATCTCGAACCGGCCGGAGGATTCCGACTGGCGGTCACCAACCGCAACGAGCCCGGCATGCTCGGACAGATGACGAACGTTCTCGCCGAGCGGGAAATCAACGTCGTCGACATGATCAACAAGAGCCGCGGCGACGTCGCCTACAACCTTATCGACATCGTTGATGAACCCGCGCAGTCCCTGATCGACGGTATCTGTGCCATCGACAGCGTCATGAACGTCCGTGAGTTTGAGATGGGCTAGGCGGCTTGCCGAGCGAGCGACTCCTCGTCGCTCGCCCGTTCTCAGTCTCGCTCTCACGGTCTCGCTCTCAAGGTATCGCACCGAAGCGGTAGCCGCGCCGCGCCTGCCGGGTTCGGAAGCGGGCCGGATCAACGAGCGCCTGCAGCTCCCCGTCGAGGACCGGTGGTAGACCCAGGAGCAGACTCTCTATGACGGCGGCGCCGAGATGGGCGCTGACTGTGCCCATGGAGCCGTGACCGACGTTGACCAAGCGGTGATTGATGCTCTCGGCGCTGGCGCCGGTTTCGGACGGCGTGTTTAAGGTCGACGGAGAGCCATAAGCTGCGCCATCGATTGTCGTCAGACATCCGGCCACCGGGTTCCGATCTGAAGACGTGCAGCGTTCGCCTTTCTGAAAACCGATCGATCTCCCCACGGCGCCGGTTAATCGCCGGACGTGCTCGAGATTGGCGGCGGTCGCCCGGGTGGGAACCCAGGGTTCGTATTCGTAGGTCGCGCCAACGCCGACAACGTTTCCCCCTTCCACCAGCGGACTTTCTACCGGCAGCGGTGCCAGGTAGCCATGGCCCACAATCGCCGTCGTCAGGGGGCCGCACCCCGCCGGTAGCGCCGCGAGGTCGACCTGCCCGGTCACGGCTCCGAGCTCCAGATAGCCTGCCCCCGGGAAAGTTCTGGCCGCCATGCCGCAGGCGAGCACGGTGGGAGCATCGGGCCATTCGTGTTCTGGACAGTCGCCGCGCAATTCAATCTTCGGGTGATCCAGCAGGAAGCGGGTGAAACGCGGTGTGTCGACGAGGCAGGCGTCGGCGAAATGCAGTACCCGTTCGGGCAGCGTGAACCCCGCCAGCGCGAAAGCCGCAGCCGCCTCGGCGCTGCCCATGGCGGCAAGCGCAAGGCCCGTGCTGCCGTAACGATCGGCCACCGCCTCGAGGCGCTCGATGGGATAGTTTGGCGAAGGCACCTGCAGGGCGCCGGCACGGCGCAAGCCGCTCTCCGTATCCTCCACGCCCTCGGTGCCGTCGCCCCGTATCTGGAGGATACGG
>JBCDDI010000135.1:0-7857 GCA_039180365.1 Pseudomonadota bacterium | reverse complement strand
TTCGCCTGCGGGCCTACGGCCAGGGATACCGGCGGTCTGCTGGTCAGCTACCTCGCTCGGAGCCTGGCCCCTTGAGGTGCTCGAGCGAAAGAGGTTCGCGCGGCTCATGAACGTTCCTTTAAGCATCCGCTGGCGCACCGGCACACTCGAGCTGCTCGATCAGCGCCGCCTGCCCGAAACCGTAGACTATCTTGTTATCAACGGCCTCGACGAAGCAGTGGAAGCTATCCGTACCCGGGCCGTTCGGGGTGCACCGGCCATTGGTATTGCGGCGGCTTATGCCTTGGCCCTGACGCTGCGCGATGTACCCGCCGATCGTTTTCCGGCGGTCCTTGCGGAAAACGCCGCACACCTGAAAGCTGCCCGTCCCACAGCGGTAAATCTCGCCTGGGCCGTCGACAGGCTGCTTCTTGCGGCAACTGAGACGCCCAGCTACGAGCGCCTCGTCGCCGAAGCGGAGGCCATTCACGCAGAAGACCGGGCGCTCTGTCGGGCCATTGGCGAAGCCGGCAGGCCCCTGATTACTCCGGGCGCGCGAGTATTGACCCACTGTAACGCCGGCGCCCTGGCCGTGTCGGAACTCGGCACCGCAACGGCACCACTGTATCTGAGTCATGCCGAAGGGGTGCCCTTTAAGGTGTATGCGGACGAAACCCGGCCGCTTCTGCAGGGGGCGCGACTCACGGCCTGGGAACTTGCCGAGGCGGGTATCGATGTCACCTTACTCTGCGACAACGCCGCCGCCAGCCTCATGGCCGCCGGGGAAGTGGATCTGGTCATCGTCGGCACGGATCGGGTGACCGCAAACGGTGACGTAATCAACAAGATCGGCACCCTGAACCTGGCGCTTCTGTGCGCGCACTTCGAGGTGCCCTTTCACGTCGCCTGCCCGACCTCCACCTTCGATGGCGCCACGGCCAGCGGTGACGACGTCATCATCGAACAGAGAGCTGCCGCGGAAGTGCTGGGCACCAGTGCCGCTGAGGTCCCCGTTTACAACCCCGCCTTCGACGTTACGCCAGCCGGGCTCGTGAGCAGCCTTGTTACTGATCGGGGCAGGCTGGAACAGCCCGCCGCGGCAGATCTACGGGCCTTCTTCTCAGACTGACTTGCGCGTTTGCGTCGCCTTCTTGCGAGGTCCAGGTGCGAGGTCCCAGAGCGAGGGCCCAGAGCAAGGTTCTAGTGCGACGTCCTAGTGCGTTGTCTGCGCATAGACCCGTCGCGGCGACTTAAAGGGATTGATCAGCGTTGTATCCCGCCCGCAGTAGCGCACGCTGGGAAAACCCATGTTCATGATCTCCCGAACCCGGGTTTTGCTGTCCCTGGCGACATCCACCATGATCAGGTAACGGCCCGCTTCAATCTCGTCGTGAAAGGGCTCGAGCTTATAGTTTTCCCGGGATAGACCGACCATGCCGCCGAGCCAGGCACCGAAAAGCCCGGCCACAAGGGTCAGCCCAAGCACGCCGAACAGCGGCAGCGTCGACGTCAGATAGGCAACGAGTCCAGCAAGCAGACCGACCACCGCGCCAATCATCGCAAAGCGTTCGCCCGTATGAACCACATCGAGCTGCTGGATGGGCGTGGCCGAATGAATTTGGTGCCGGTAAAGACCGTCTTCGTCTTTCGCCACCACATGGAAGTTCCAGTCCCGAATGCCCTCGTCGCGCAGGGAATCGGAAATGGCTCGGGTTGTCGGCAGATCGTCTGCCAGATAGTAGAGCCTGCGCATTATCTCTCCCTCCCCTAAGTGAAAAAGGCAAGGCGCTCACTCGAGTATACGCCCGGTAAAAGCAGCCGTTAGACTTGTTCGCTCTATGCAGCCACTGGCAAATATCGAGAACCTCGCGACGCATGAGTGACAGAAACCAGGACACCGCTGGAGAAGCCCGGGCCATGGCGAAGGCAGAAGCCGCCGGGGCACCGATCACCCGTGGCAGCCTGGCCCGGGAGCTGCGAGAGCTGGGCGTGGTCGGCGGCATGCTGCTCAACGTCCACAGCGCTCTGTCGAGCCTTGGCTGGGTCGTCGGCGGCGCTCAGGCCGTGGTTGATGCGCTCCTCGAAGTCCTCGGCCCGAATGGCACCCTGGCCATGCCCACCCACTCGAGCCAGCTGACCGATCCGGCCAACTGGGGTCACCCGCCGGCACCAGAAGCCTGGTGGGCGCACATTCGCGCGGAAATGCCCGCTTACGACCCTGCCTGCACGCCAACGCGGGCCATGGGGGCAATCCCCGAATGCTTCCGGAACTATCCCGGCGTTCTGCGCAGCGATCACCCGCAAACGTCCCACGCGGCGCTGGGGCTAAAAGCCTCACTGCTCACTGCAGAACACCCCCTCGATGATCTCTTTGGTGACGGCTCGCCCATCGGACAGCTCTACGCGCTGGATGGTCACGTGCTGCTGATCGGCGTCGACCACGGAAATAACACCTGTCTGCATCTCGCCGAGGCCCGGGCAGACTTTCCCGGCAAGCAGCGTCATAAGGAAGGCGCGCCAATCCGCATTGCCGGTGAGCAGCGCTGGCAGCCCTTCGAACCGATCCAGGTGAGTGATGACGACTTTCCGGCTCTCGGCGAAGCCTTTGCGGCAACGGGACTCGAAACCCGAGGCGCCCTCGGGCAGGCGACCGCAAGACTGATGCGGGTCCGGGATGTTGTCGATTTTGCCTTGCCCTGGCTGGAAGCGAACCGCGGTCAGGCGGCTAAACAGGATCAGCCGTGAGCCGCTATCGTCCGCCGCGCCCGCGCTCTTCTCCGTACATCACGGAAGCAGGCTATGCTCGACTGAACGAGGAGCTGAAGCATCTGTGGAAAGAGAAGCGGCCCGAGGTCACGCGCAAAGTCTCCGAAGCAGCCGCCCTCGGCGACCGGTCGGAAAACGCCGAGTACATCTACGGTAAGAAACAGCTCCGGGAGATCGACGCCCGGGTCCGCTTTCTGTCGAAACGCCTAGATGAGCTCACCGTAGTGAGCAAACCGCCACGGGACACCGGGCAGGTGTTCTTTGGCGCCTGGGTGACGCTCGAGGACGACGCGGGCGAGCATTACCGCTATCGCCTTGTGGGTCCTGATGAATTCGACGCGGCACCGGGTTACATCAGCATCGACTCGCCCATGGCCCGGGCGCTCCTGAAGAAGCGCGTCGACGATGAGATCGAGCTCCGCCAGGGCGACGAGCCGGTCAACTACCTGGTTACAGAAATCAGCTACGACGCAGCGACGGGTTAGGCCCGCAGCTGCGTAAGAAGAGGCAACCACAAAGGAGCCTCACCATGGCAAAGATCAGAATCGCAAAGAACCCGAACACGGTCCTCCTGACCGGCGCCGCAGCCGCCGGGGGCCTGCTGCTGGGCCTCGTTGGCCTGGCCCAGGCCGCCCCGAACGGAGACCGCTTCCCACTGCCGGTGGAAACGCTGGAAAGTCATCGAACAAACGCCTTTGTGGCGGTCGATGTGAACGGCGATGGCTACATCAGCGCCGAAGAGTTCAGCGCCTTTGAGCCACGCGAGCGCCGCGGCGAAGGGCACCGGGGTGGCAAACGCTGGGGGAGCCGCAGCGGTGAGCGTCCCTCGGCAGAGGACCGCGCCGCCATGGAAGAAGCACTGTTTCATGCGTTGGACAGTAACGGCGATGCGACGCTCAGCATCGATGAGTTCGCGGACTTAAGGGAAGCGCGCGGGGCACTGCACAAAGAGCGCGCCTTTGCCCGAGCCGATCGTGATGGCGATGGACTGCTTTCGCCGGAAGAGTTTCCGCCCCGATCAGCAACGAACCTCGATGCGGACGGCGATGGTCTCATCACCCGTGAAGAGGCCCGGCAAGGCAGGCGCCCCAGCGCCGGTTAACCGGCAGCCGCGGCCGGAAGCGCTGTTGACGAAGTCGGAGGAAGACCGGGAGCAGGCGGCAGACGAAGCGCTGCTGCTGGCCATTGCCTCCGGCGACAGCAGGGCCTTTGAAGTGTTTCTGCCTCGCTACCTGGATCGCATCCACGGCTACCTGCTGCGTCTCACCGGCGTCGCGGCAGATGCCGAGGATCTGGCCCAGGAGACTTTCCTGCGCGTCTGGCGAAAAGCCGGCAGCTTTGAGCCGGGGCGAGTCAAAGTGTCTACCTGGCTGCACACGATCGCGCACAACCTGGCCATCGACAGCTTCCGCAAACGCCGGGAAACACTCCTCGAGCAGCTCCCGGAGGCAGCCGATGAACTGGCAGACCCCGCGAGACAGTTCGCAAGTCGGGAAACATCTGCACTTCTTGAAGCCGCCCTTGCAGCGCTCCCGGAAAATCAGCGGGCGGCCGTGCTGCTCTGCCAACTGCAGGGATTTTCCAACGCCGAGGCAGCAGAAGTGCTCGGCGTCGGCCTTCGCGCCCTGGAATCGTTGCTGGCGCGAGCGCGGCGGAGCCTGAAAGGCGCCCTGACCAGCAACGGCGAAGCTGCAGCGTCTTGATGTCGATGGACTTAAAATCGGAACCGAAGCTATGGATCTGACAACCTTCAATCACCATCTGGACCGCTTCGGCCACAGGCTCGAAGACTGGCCCGAGGCGCTCGGCGCGGAAGCGCGAGGGCTCCTCGATGCCTCCGCCGAGGCGCGAAGTGCTCTGCAGCACTCGGCAAGGCTCAGTTCGGCGCTGGGTGCGCTTAAGGATCAGCCTGCCCCAGCCGGGCTGCAGCGCAGAATACTGGCCCAGGTTCACGCAGAAGCGGCGGGAGCCGGGCCCGACCGCGCGAGAGCAGCGCACGCTACTGAAAACGGCCGAGGGGATTTTCTTGACCGGCTGACAGACTGGATCAGTGGCGCGCTCTGGCGCCCCGCCCTCGCCGCCACGGCCACGGTCGCCTTCGGCTTCGCCCTGGGCCTGAGCCTGCCGGCAACGAGCCTCGATGACGAGGAGCTTGCCGCGGAACTCGGCTTCCTCGCCTTAAGCGCCACCTACGAGGAGCTTGGCGATGAAAACTGATCGACTGTTACTCGCCGCGTTGATCCTCTCTGTTGCGGTCAACCTGCTGCTTGCTGGCGTGTTTATGGGCCGCCTTGCGGGCCCGGAACGAAGCGCCGGACCCGTGGATCCGATGATGGGTATGCGCCGTCTCATCCGTGACCTGCCCGAGGAGCGGGCCGAAGCACTCGGCGAGCAGTACCGAAATTACTTCGCCACGGTCAGACCCAGGTTTCGCGAGCTACGCGCAGCGCAGCGGCAGCTCCGCAGCGCCATCCTCACGGATCCGCTGGACAGGGAGGCCGTGCGCGGGGCGATGATTGGCTTGCAGGATCAGCTCCGGGATTCACAGGGCGTCGCCCATGACACCTTCATTGAGCTGATCGCAGCCCTGACCCTGGAAGAGAGGCACCAGCTGATTGCCTTTATGAGCCCACCGCCGCGACACGGGCGACCGAAAGGCGAGCGACCGCCGCCAGACCAGGCGGGCAAGGACTGGAAGCGCGATACGGCATCAGAGACAACGCCACGTTTCAACAGCGGCGGTGCGGCTTCTGCACCGACGGAGGATCACCAGAGGCCGTGACTGACCGCCCCGACGTAGCTAAGGCACTCAACGATTTCATGGCGCACACCACGAAGAGCTATCCGGAGCTCCATGCCCCCTATGATCCGGAGTGGCGCTCTCCCTGCGAAATCGGCGAACCGACGGATGGGGACGACGGCCCCGTCATCGCCTGGCGCCCCCTGCCCCGGCATCCCGATACGAACGCCGGCGACTTCGCGCCCCTCGAGCGGGCGGTCGAGACCGAGATCCATCCGGACATCAAAGCCTACTACGGCGCCTTCTGGGCGGCCGGCCTCGAGGCGGAAGCCATCGACGGCCACGTCAGCCTGCTCTTCCTCTGGAACGGAGAGGACATTGAGCGACTGAACGAAAACCTTATCGGCCACGCCTTCGCCAAACAGCAGGCGAGGGCCCCGCTGACCGTGTTTTTCGCCTGCACGGAGCCCGACTCGGAGCTGTTTCTTGCGGTCGACAATGCAAGCGGGGCCGTTGTCCTCGAGAAACCGGGCTACAAACCCATCCGCCAGGTTGCAGACAACCTCGCCGGATTCATCGAAACGCTTGTGCCCCGGCCGCCCATACTGCATCGCTGATCGCATTTTTCGCGGCAGCCGCTGCTAATCCGTGAACCCCGTCCGGGAACCAACGGTCCCTTGCGCTAGGGTGCTAGTGACCAAGAGGGACCTATGCAATGTCTGTCAGTTTTCTAGCTGAGAACAAGGCGATGCAGACCATCCGTGCCCGCGTGGCTTTCCACAGCCGTCAGCACGGATTCGATAAGCGCATGCTCGATCTGACGAGCCCGGGAAGCAGCATCACGCCGACGCTGCTCGCGGAGCTCTACGCGTACTGGGGAGATCCCCTGTCGCCTGCCAACGAACAGTTTCTGCGCAGCTGCGTCGCCGAAGTGACCAAAGCCGAAGGACCCGTCCTGCTTTCCGGGGCGAGTCTCATGACCCTGATCCTGGGCGCCATCTGCACGCAGAACCCCGAGAAGAGCAAACAGCTCTGGTGCCTGGAAAACGAACCGCACTGGGCCAACCTGATGCGATCCTGGCTCACAGAGTACCGGGTCAGCGGCGCACACGTGATTCAGTCACCGGCTCGCCTGTACGGTGACCATGTCTGGTACAGCGTCGCCACCGACCGGCTCCCGAAGAGCTTTCCGCTGGTGATCTGTGAAGGCAACGGCGCCACGCCTCGAGGCGTGGTCGGTATCGTTGAGCGACTCAGTGAACGCCTGCATCCGGCCTTCACGATCCTGGCGAGAAACGTTAAGGAAGCGAGTGTCCTGAAGCGGCTGAAGCTGTGGGCGAGCGAGCATGAGGCCAAAATCGCGCTCATTGATAAGCAGGCTGGGTTCGTCAAACTCACGCGGCAGATCAACGGCAGCGTCCCAGGCACCGATGCGTTACCCGAGGCGCAAGTGACCGCCCACCAGACGCCGTCCGGCAAACCAGCGCCCAAGCGCCCGAAAAAGTCGCGTCCAACTGACTGACGGTCGAGATGGTCGCCGCGCTGTTGTTTAATACGGCGCATGCGCACGCTGACCCTGACACCCACACCTGCCCTCGCTGGCGAGGTGATCATTCCCGGTTCGAAGAGCATCTCGAACCGGGCGCTGCTGCTCGCCGCTGAGGCCGAGGGCACGACCCGAATCCAGAACCTGCTCGATAGCGACGACATCCGCTTTATGCTCGAAGCACTCAAACAGCTTGGGGTGCAGCTGCAGGCGGCCGACGGCGAGTGGCTCATCACCGGCGCCGCGGGACCGCTGCGCTACGAATCGGAACCCCTGCGGCTCGATCTTGGCCTTGCCGGGACTGCCTTTCGACCCCTGGCCGCCGCCCTTGCGGCAGGCCGAGGCCGTTTCGTCCTCGACGGGGTTGAGCGTATGCGTGAGCGTCCCGTAGGGCCCCTGGTGGACGGGCTGCGGCAGCTCGGTGCAGGCATCAGCTACCTCGGCGCCGAAGGATTTCCGCCGATCGAAGTGCTGGGAACGGGACTCAAGGCTGGCCTCGTCCGCATGCCCGGCGATCTCTCGAGCCAGTTTCTGACGTCGCTGCTCATGGCAGCACCGCTCGCCGACGGACCCGTCACGGTTGAGATTGAAGGTGAACAGGTCTCAAAACCCTACCTCGCAATCACCTTGGATCTCATGAGCCGCTTTGGCGTGGTCGTCGAGCATGAGGACTTTCAGCGTTTCCAGATCGAACCGGCCGCCTATCGTTCACCGGAAACGCTGCTTGTGGAAGGTGATGCTTCCTCTGCGAGCTATTTCCTTGCTGCCGGTGCGATCGCCGGGAGCGGCGTTACCGTCTACGGGGTGGGCGCTGACAGCGTGCAGG
>JBCDDI010000134.1:0-7866 GCA_039180365.1 Pseudomonadota bacterium | reverse complement strand
GAAGGTGTAGACATGCATGGATAACGCGCCGTGAACACCGGCGTAGATCATGAACACCAGAGAACCCCAGAAGAGCGCGAAGAAAGCGGGGGTTTTCAGCGCGTCATAGAGGTCGCGGTAGACCTGTTTCATGCTGAAAGGAGGATGATCGTCTGGCGTCTGCGTCAGGTGCGGAATGACCGATGTGGTACCCCAGGTGCTGATCAGCATCATCACGGTCATTGTGACCGCGGAGAGCATGGCGTAGCGAAAGTACGGTACCCGTTCAAGCTGCGGTGAACTGTTGTCTGCGGTCTCCACGAAAAAGAAGTTCCAGGCGAGGATCACCACAATCAGGCTTGCCACCATGCCGAAGGCCGTTCGCAGCGCCACGATCTGAGTGCGTTCCTGATAATCGAGAGACATCTCCGCGCCGAGCGACAGATATGGAACGTGAAAGAACGTGAGTGCGGTGCGGCTCAGAACGGCAAAGGTCGTGAACCAGAGAAAAAGCTGAAACTCGCTCAAGCCCTCGGGAGGCCAGAAGAGAAAGTAGTAGGTAAGGCCAAGGGGTACTGCACCGAGGTACATGAACAGGTGACGGCGACCGAGCGCGTGACGGAATCCGTCAGACCATGAGCCTACCGCTGGATCACTGATCGCATCTGCGGCAATGGCAATAAATACCGCAATGCCCGAATAGGTACCGGAAAGCCCCAGCACCTGGTTGTAGTAAAGCAGCAGGAGGGTGCCGAACCCGAAGGTTTTGATGGATTCTGCCGCCTGACCCAGGCCATAGAAGCACTTAACCTTCCAGCCAATTGATGTGCCAGTCATCCCCCAGTGAAACTCCCCCTTTTATCCACTCGAGCATAGCATCGAATCCTTCAGTCGCGACCAGTCGCGAGGCGCAGTTGATGTTCATGTCAGCTGCCGGATACGGTTTTGACGACAACCGAGACAAGGTGGGCACAACAACATCGGCATACAAAGCCGCCTAACGCTCCCTCGCGGGATTCAATATGCTGACGTCGAGCTGAAATCATCGAGACGCCGCCACTATGCAGAAACTGCTGAAGCCGCTGCTGCCGCTACTCTTCGTCACTGCCTGCACGACGGAACGGGAGACGACCAGTGTCGCGCTGGGTTCCGGCGCCATTGGTGGCAACTATCAGGCCGCCGGGCATGCCATCGCCAGGGCCGTGAACGAGAACGCGACTTCACAAGCCACCCTGCTCCAGGAACAGGCCAGCAGCGGATCCGTCGCCAATATCGATGCACTGCTCAGTGGCGAGATCGCCTTCGGGATCGCCCAGGCGGATCACCTCTACCAGGCTGTCCAGGGTCAGGGAGCCTGGGCAGAGCGCGGCCCACAAGCGCAACTGCGCGCGGTCTTCGGCCTCTACACCGAATCCGTGACGCTACTGGCCGCTGCGGACACGGCCATCGAGGCGATTGCCGACTTGAAGGATCTCAAGGTCGATATCGGTCTACCCGACACGGGTACGCGGCAGAACGCCATCGACGCCCTGACCGCGGCCGGCATCAACTGGGAATCCGATCTCGAAGCCCACGCCGAGCCTCTCGACTCCCGATTGACCCGTTTTGCGCACGGCGGCCTCGACGCCTTCTTCTATACGATCAGTCACCCAAACTCGACGATGAAGTTCGCCACGTACACCGTTCGCGGGGCCCGCTTTGTGCCGCTCGCAAACGTCGAGGCACTGGTTGATGCAAGCCCTTACTACACACAGACCACTATTCCCGTAGACCTCTATCCACAGGCGGCGAACAGCGAGGACGTCGAGACCATCGGTGTGAAGGCGCTGCTTGTCACCTCAGCGGATGTCCCTGAGGAGCTGGTCCACCGCGTAGCGGAAGCCGTCTTCGCGAATCTTCGCACCCAGCAGGAGAATCACGAGGTGCTGGGCAGTCTGAGTGCTGACGAGGTGCTTAACGGGCTGACTGCCCCACTCCACCCCGGGGCCAGGCGATACTTTGAAGAGAGCGGCCACCCTGTGGTGTCTTCCATTCAGTAAAGTGCAAGCGACTGGCTCGGGCCGGGACAGGTTGCCAGACCAGCAACTGCCAGGCGCCAGCTCTTCTCGGCTGGGGACGGACCTTCCCCGCGGGCCGAAGACGCCGCAACCCACCGGACACCCGCTTAAACCGCGAGGCCAGTTGCTTTCAGCTCCCAGCCTCCAGCCCCCGCGAGGGCGCAAAGAGCAGACCGGTGAACACGACAACGGCTGAAATCTCAAAGATCAGCAATCCGAGGATCTGTTCCTGTGGCATTCCCACCGCGGCGATGCTGGCCAGACGGCCAAGGGCAAAGCCACCCATGAAGAGGATGGCCAGCCACGTGGCATTGTTGCGGAAGCTCTCTACAAAAAAGCCGCAGGCCATCGCGGCCCCAAGGGTCAGAAAGAGACCGCCATAGGCTCCGCGGTACATGTTGTCACTGGAGGCGTCACCGACTGCGATCTCATAACGGGCCAGCAGCAGATTGGGATCCAGGCAATAGGCAGCACCAATCGCCACCAGCGTCGCACCAACACCCAGCAGAAGATACCGATGGATATCGTTCCTCATTGCAGGCCTGCAGCCCGGCGTCGCTCTTCCTGTGCGGCAAACCAGGCCGCTTCCTCGCCGGGTTCGGGCATGATCTCGCCTCCCTCGAGGACCCAGCTTGCAGGTGTCTCCCGGATCTCAGCGTGGGTATGCTCCGGCGCAACCCGCCCATGCTGCATCAGCGATTCTTTAACGGCCCCGGCGATCCGTTCTTTCTGCTCGCTGCTGCGCCCCTTGCGGATCGTTCCCCGCACGGCCAGGGTGCTCTCGCCGAGTGGAAACTGGGCTGATTCTTCGAAGAACACGACGTGCACAAAAATCTCCGGCGCACCGGTCACTTCGCAATGAATGTCGGTGATATCGCGGGCAATCTTCTCTTTGGCGGCGGCATCTACCGCGCCTCGCTTGCTGTTACAGATATACAGTGGCATGAGGCTCTCCTTTTTTCGGTTTCGAGATCAGTGCGATGCCGGATCGGCAACAACGGCGACAATCTCGTCGACGCTGCAGCCGGTTTCGCTGGTCCAGAGTGCTACGAGCTCGCGGAGCACGGACTCTCTGTGCTGCTGCGTCAGCGGCTCCTCCGCTGTGAGCACAAGCACCGATGACGTGGACGGTTTACCCGCCGTAAAGCCATTGCCCTCGGCAACCGGCACCCAGCTCACGCTTGGCGACGCCCCGAGACGTTCCTGAACATACCCATCAAGCGCCGTCGCCAACGCCTCACGGCGCCGGTCGGGAGTCTGACCTTCCTGAATCACACACATGCAACTGACCATTCCTTTCTCCTGAGCGGGTGACGGCGGTGGGGCCGCCCTCTGAATTAAGTTGCATCATAAAACATTAATGTTTTTTCATGCAACTAATAAATTGCATGACGCAACTGATACACTCCCCGCCCATGAAGTACAAAAACTATGACCACCTGAACTGTTCGGTGGCCCAGTCCCTGAACATTCTTGGCGAACGCTGGACGCTGCTGATCATCCGCGATGCACTGTTCGGCGCGAAAAGGTTCGTGCAGTTCGAGCGCAGCCTGGGCATTTCCCGGAACATCCTCACAGCGAGACTGAACTCGCTGGTAGAAGCGGGGTTGATGGAAAAGCGCCCCGGCACGGAAACACAGCACCCGGAATACGTGCTTACGCAGGCGGGCCGGGATCTGGAACCGGTGCTGCTCGCGATCACGCATTGGGGTGACAAGTACCGGCCGAACCCCGACGGCGTCCGACTGACCTTCGTCGACAAGGCATCCGGAGTGCCCATCCAGCCGATGCATCCGGTTACCGAAGACGGGCGGTCGCTCGGCAACGGGGAACTCAGGGCCGTTGTCGGTCCGGGAGGAGACAGTCCAACGGGCAAGGCAGCCCCCTAGCGGGTGTGCCTGCTCACTCCCAGGGCCCATACATCAGATTTACAATTCCCCCCGCACCGGGTGCTTCGATTCCACGTGTTATCCCTAAGGCGGCAAAGATCGCCTGTTGCGATTTATGGATTGGGAATCGATTTGGTCATGCGCAGAACCGACGAACAGCCCGTGCGCCGCGCGCGCCGGGAAGACCGGCTGTATCACGAAGGTCTCGACTGGTATTACCTCACCCGGGGGGCGCCACGGGGTCCCTTCGCCTCCCGACGGGAGGCGCTCGCAGACCTCACGCGTTTCATCGAGACCATGACCTATCTGGACGAACACCCGGAGACGCTACCAGACGCAGTCGATCAGGAAGACATCACCCACATCGACCTGAAACCGCCCAAGTACTGAGGTCCGGCCGAGCTGGAGGTGTTCAAAGGCGCTCGCCGGATCGCCCAGGAGGCTTCCGCGAGAAATTGCCGGTGGTAGACTCCCCCACCCTCGCGGGGTCAGCCTCGTGAACCTGGGAGAGACCATGTCGGCAATCAAACGCTACCAGATTGAAGGCGAGTTCCGTATGCGGCGCGGCAGCATTATTGCGCCGACCGTCGCCTATGAAACCTGGGGCACGCTGAACGAGAGCGCAAGTAACGCCATACTGCTGTTCACGGGCTTGTCCCCCTCGGCCCACGCCGCGAGCAGCACCGAAGATCCCTCCTCCGGCTGGTGGGAAGACATGATCGGCCCCGGCAAGCCCATTGACAGCAATCGCTACTACGTGATCTGTGTGAACTCACTCGGCAGCTGCTTCGGATCCACAGGACCCGCCAGCATCAATCCGGAGACGGATCGCCACTATCGCCTGGATTTCCCCGTGCTGTGCCTCGAGGACGTCGCGTCGGCGGCTGCTGCCGTGGTCGAAGCACTCGGAATCGAACGACTGAATGCCGTGATCGGCGCTTCCATGGGCGGCATGACGGCCCTCGCCTTCTGTCTGCTGTTTCCCGGACGCGCGGAGGGACTTATCTCGATCTCCTCCGCCGCGCGCAGTTTGCCTTTCTCAATCGCCATCCGCTCCCTGCAGCGGGAAATTGTCCGCAGCGACCCGGCCTGGCAGGACGGCGCCTATGCCTTCGACGCGCCACCCGCCACGGGCATGCGGCTGGCGCGAAAGCTCGGCATGATTTCCTATCGATCGGCTGAGGAGTGGACGGAACGTTTCGGACGCGAGCGGACGGCCGGTGACTATGACGGCCCTTTCGGCATCGATTTTGAAGTCGAATCTTACCTGCAGGCCCACGCAGACAAGTTTGTCGGGACCTTCGATCCGAACTGTTACCTGTATCTCTCCCGAGCCATGGATCTCTTTGATGCGACCGACCACGGCGGCAGCCTCAGGCAGGGGCTTTCCCGGGTGAGTCTCGCCTGGGCCATGGTGATTGGGGTGGAATCGGATTTCCTGTTTCCCGTGGAACAGCAGGAAGAACTCGCTATTGGTCTGCAGGAGCATGTTCCGGACGTCGAGTTCCGACGCATGGATTCCCGGCAGGGGCACGACTCCTTTCTCGTCGACATGGACCGCTTCCGGCCGGCCATCGCCGCCCGTTTTTCCTAGCCTAAGGTGCTCCGGGGCTTCCCGGACTTGGTGCGGCCGCGAGGGCCTGACGGATTAGCGCCTCCATCATTTCCGAATCGGCGTAGCCACCGAACAGCAGTCGACGCTCTTCCTGTCGCTCGATCAGGACGTTCGGCAGCGCGTTGGTGCCGTAGAGTCGCGAATTTTCGAACTGCACGGCGGCACGATGGATGTAAGTCTGATCTTCCAGCGCGGCCGCAAGTTCACCCCGCGCCCAGCCGAACTCCTGGGCCACCCAGTCAAGGACATCCGCCGTAGCAATGTTGCGTCCTTCCTCGAAGAGACACTGTTGCAGACGGTGCAGATAGCCGAAGGGTGCGGCGCCGGTTCGCGCCCGGAACGCTTCCAGCGCCACGCAGGGCAGCGTGGAGTTGTAGACAAAGGGCTCCGGGAGCTTGAAGCCAAAGGTCTGCCCGGTTGTTTCCTGGACCTCAGCCCAGAGCTTCATCAGGTGGCGGCGGCCGAACTCTCCAATCGGCTGGGAGGCGTGAACGTTGATGCCGCCGAGCAGGAGATCAAAGCGGACCTCCTCGGCAAGCCGGTGGGCGGTTTCTTCAACGGCCGCTGCCATGCCGTAACACCAGGAACACATGGGATCGGTGACAACATAGACCGCGGGCAGGGTGAGTTCAGCCGATGAGATGGTGCGTCTCGCGGAGTCTTTCAGTCGTCGAGATAGTCGAGATCGTCATGCAGACGTTTTTCTTCTGCGCGCTGTTCCAAGGCTCTGCGGATCGCAAGGGAACGGGCACTCTGCTCCTTAGGGCTGAGCGCTTCGTCCACCGCCTTCATCTCACTGGCCGTTTCATCGTCGAGATCGTCGTCGAGCTCATCTTCGAGGTCTTCCATCTCCTCGTCTTCGCCAAGCTCTTCGGCGTCATCAGCGTCCAGACCGTCTTCGGTCTCTTCCTCGAACTCCTCTTCGACGTCGCCCATCGATGCCATCAAACTCCTTTGACCAAAGCCATGACTACGACACTCTCGACCTCAGCTGCCTCCCGCATCGCCCCTGTATCGCTTCCCGCGTGACGACGCGACCGCGACGCCTCGATTCCCACATCGGAGTCCGTGCAGCAACGGCTGATGGCGACTTTTTTAGGACCGACGGCAGAGCGTGTCAAGCGCTTTCGCGCGACGCTTAGAGAAGCTTTCGCTTGAGCTTTTTTCGAGAGTGGCTCGCGCCGGCTTTAGACGCGCGTGGAGCCCCAGGTCAGGAAGAGGTCAGACGGAGGTCAGATACAGATCAGGCGAAAAACGGCAGGAGCACATACCCCGCGAAGGCGAGGATGGCAACGAGGCTTAGTTTGTCCAGGGCAGCAATACGCTTCATGAGGCGGACAATAGATGGGCTGGCCGAGGGAGTGAAGAATCAAATCTCTCTATGGATATAGAAGAATCTGCTAACTCTCGCCCCCAGCAGCGAGGGGCATTAATGCAGCTTAAGCACCGCAACAAGTACCAGCGGGGCGACGGCGAGCCAGAGTCCGATGCCAAGCCAGAACGTGCGGCCCCGGATCTGCCTGAGGGTGCTGCGGGTCAGTTCGCAGCCAACCAGGAACAGCGCAATGACCAGGAGCGCCTTGGAGATCATCCCGGCGCCGCTGGTGAGCAGGCCCGGAAGATCGAGGAAGGTGCCAACGGCGGTAGCACCCAGAAAAGCGAGAATGAAACCCGGGATCCGCACCTTGGGACTGCCCTCCTGGCCCGGCCCTGTCATGAAAAAAGACGCAGCGAGGACGAGGGGAATCAGCCAGAGGGTGCGGCCGAGCTTAATCGTTGTTGCCACCTCTGCGGCTTCTTCACCATAGATCGCTGCTGTGGCTACCACTGAGCTGGTGTCGTGGATGGCCAGGGCTGACCAGAGACCAAACTCCAGCTGGCTGAGATCGAGGGCTTTGCCGATCAACGGAAAACTGAACAGCGCCACAACGTTCAGCAGGAACACGAGGCTCAGCGTCACCGCCGTTTCATGAGGCCGAGCGCCGATGACGGGGCTCAAGGTCGCGATTGTGGTGCCGCCGCAGATCGCCGTTCCGGAAACGATGAGCGCCGTGGGGATACGCTCCGCGCGAATGAGCCATCCGAGCACGGCCCCGACGGCCAGCGTGCCAAGCACAAAGGCAGCCACGCCCCAGGTATAGGTGGCGGAGAGGGTCCAGACTGTCTCGAGGTTGAGCTTCAAACCCAGCAGCACGATCGCCGTCTGCAGACAGTACTTGCTGATCACGCTGGCCTGCGGTACCGGCGTGCGGTTTAAGGCTAGCGCAATGGTGCCTCCAGCAAGCAGTGCAACGGCGGGATTACCCAGATAAATGAGCGGCCCTAT